>DATIBR010000071.1 GCA_035457425.1 Terriglobales bacterium | reverse complement strand
CTGGTGTGGATCTTCGTGATGCGCGTGCTGATGGTGATCGCGTCGGCGCTGGCGTACTTCCTGAACGAAGGCGTCGCCAAGGCGAAGTACGGGAACGCGGACAAGATGAACTACGAGGCGCCGCTGACCTCGCTGGTGTGGGTGACGTCGGCGATCTCGATCGCGCTGACGTACCTGGCGTCGTACCTGATCATCCCGAGCCTGGCGGGCGACGCGTCGCTGTGGTGGAAGCTGGCGACGATCATCTCGTGCGGCACGCTGGCGGGCGCGGTGATCCCGGAGCTGGTGAAGGTGTTCACCTCGGTGGAATCGGCGCACGTGAAGGAAGTGGTGACGTCGTCGCGGGAAGGCGGGGCGTCGCTGAACATCCTGTCGGGCTTCGTGGCGGGAAACTTCTCGGCGTACTGGCTGGGGATCAGCATCGTGATGCTGATGGGGGTGTCGTACTACTTCTCGTCGATGGGGCTGGGGGCGGTGATGGCGGCGCCGGCGGTGTTCGCGTTCGGCCTGGTGGCGTTCGGGTTCCTGGGCATGGGCCCGGTCACGATCGCGGTCGACTCCTACGGCCCGGTCACCGACAACGCGCAGTCGGTCTACGAGCTGTCGCTGATCGAGCAGGTGCCGAACGTGCAGGCGGAGATCAAGCAGCAGAACGGCTTCGAGGTGCGCTTCGAGCGCGCCAAGGAGATGCTGGAGGAGAACGACGGCGCGGGCAACACCTTCAAGGCGACGGCCAAGCCGGTGCTGATCGGCACGGCGGTGGTGGGCGCGACCACGATGATCTTCTCGATCATCATGGCGCTGACGAGCGGCCTGACGGAGAACACGGAGAACCTGTCGCTGCTGCACGCGCCCTTCTTCCTGGGGCTCATCACGGGCGGCGCGATGATCTACTGGTTCACGGGCGCGGCGACGCAGGCGGTGACCACCGGCGCGTACCGCGCGGTGGAGTTCATCAAGGCGAACATCAAGCTGGAAGGCGTGGAGAAGGCGAGCGTCGCCGACTCGAAGAAGGTGGTGGAGATCTGCACGCAGTACGCGCAGAAGGGCATGCTCAACATCTTCCTGGCGGTGTTCTTCGGGACGCTGGCGTTCGCGTTCCTGGAGCCGTTCTTCTTCATCGGCTACCTGATCTCCATCGCGATCTTCGGGCTGTACCAGGCGATCTTCATGGCCAACGCGGGCGGCGCCTGGGACAACGCGAAGAAAGTCGTGGAGACGGAGCTGAAGCAGAAAGGCACGCCGCTGCACGACGCGACCGTGGTCGGCGACACCGTGGGCGACCCGTTCAAGGACACGTCGTCGGTGGCGATGAACCCGGTCATCAAGTTCACGACGCTGTTCGGGCTGCTGGCGGTCGAGCTGGCGGTGAGCCTGTCGCACGAACACTCCGACATCAGCCGGGTCCTGACGGTGGTGTTCTTCGCCATCTCGGTGTTCTTCGTGTGGCGGTCGTTCTACGGGATGCGGATCGTGAAGGCAGAGGCGTAACCCGGGTCACGGACCACAACGCCGTCCGCCTTGGCGGACGGCGTTTTCCTTTGCGGCGAATCTAGTAGTTGTCGGCCTTCATGCGCTCGCGGACGCTCTTCGCCAGCTTCTCGATCTCCTCGGCTTTCCTGATGACCTCGAGCGAGAGGATGTTCTCGTTGGACTTGTCGACCTGCTGCTTGAGCTCGGTGGAGAGCTGGAGGAGCCGGTCGGTGTCGGCCTTGAGCCTGGCCTGGCGCTCCTTGTTCCACTTTTTTTCGGCGTCGCGCTGCATCTTCTCCTTGACGTCGCAGTTGCCGAAATTGCGGCGAGCGCGGTAGTGCTCATCGCGTTCGCCGACGCGCTGCGGGTCGCAGACGTCGCGGCCGAGTTGGGAAGACATGGGGATCGGCAGAAGGAGCACCGCCAGCAGGATCGCGAAACGAGACACGGTAGTTTCTCCGCTCGAGAGGTATGGAGCACGATTATAGGACGCGGGGCGAGGGCGAAGGGCGCGCGGCGCGGCTGCTATAATCGCGCGCTGATCCCACCATGATGCTGCTGGCAAATTCGCTGCTGGCCGCGCTGCCGCCGGAGTGGCAGAACTGGCGCGCCGAGGCGGCGGAGTGGTTCCACCGCAACGGCGTGAAGCTGCTGGGCATCATCCTGCTGGCGCTGCTGCTGGTGCAGGTGCTGAGGTCGGCGACGCGGCGGCTGGCGCGCTTCAGCGAGCGCCAAAGGCTGCCGCAAGGGATGCGCGCGCAGCAGCTGCGGACGCTGGCGACGGTGATCTACAGCGTGGGGCTGTTCGTCATCGTGTTCCTCACGCTGATGCAGATCCTGCCCATCTTCGGCATCGACATGAAGCCGCTGCTGGCGTCGGCGGGGATCGCGGGCCTGGCGATCGGCTTCGGCGCGCAGACGCTGGTGAAGGACGTTATCAACGGCTTCTTCATCCTGCTGGAGAACCAGTACGACGTGGGCGACATGGTGCGGCTCGGGCCGGTGAAAGGCACGGTCGAGGAGATGACGCTGCGGCGCACGGTGCTGCGTGACGCCGACGGGTCGGTGCACATCGTGCCGAACAGCGAGATAAAGATCGTGACCAACATGACGCGCGACTGGACGCAGGTCGCGCTGCACATCCCGGTGGCCTACAGCGAGCCGAGCGAGAAGGTGATGCGGGTGCTGAAGGAAGCGGCGGAGGAGCTGAGGAACGACCGCGAGGTCGCGGCGGATATCGTCGCGGAACCGGAAGTGCCGGGCATCGAGCGCGTCTCGGCGGGCGAGGTGGATTACCTGCTGCTGGTGAAGACGCAGCCGGGGGCGCAGTACCGCGTGAGCCGCGCGCTGCGGCGCAAGGTGAAGGAGTGCTTCGAGCGGAACCAGATCCAGGTGCCGGGTCCGACCAAGGTGTACGTGGCGGGGCCGGAGCAGCGCGGGCAGGAAGAGATCAAGCAATAAGCGATAAGCAAGAAGCGGCGCCGGCGAGCCGCCGGCGCCTGGCTTCCAAAGGAAATCCAAGGAAATCTATGGAGCTGGGACTGAAGGGCCGAGCGGTGATCGTGGCGGGGTCGAGCGAGGGCATGGGGCGCTCGGCGGCGGAGGCATTCGCCGCGGAGGGAGCGCGCGTGGCCATCTGCGCGCGCACGGAAGCGAAGATCCAGCAGGCGGCGCAGGAGATCCGCGCGAAGCACAAGGCCGAGGTGTTCGCGATGGCGCTGGACGTGAGCCAGGCCGAGGCGGTGAAGAAGTTCGTCGCGGCGGTGGCGGAGAAGTTCGGGGGCGTGGACGTGTGCGTAGCGAACGCCGCGGGGCCGCCCTCGCGCAACTTCTTCACCGCGACCAACGACGACTGGCACAAGGCGTTCGAGATGAACTTCATGAGCGTGGTGCACTTCGCGCGCGAGGTCATCCCGTGGATGCAGAAGAAGAAGTGGGGGCGGTTCCTCACGCTGACGTCTGTCTCGGTGAAGCAGCCGATCCCGGACCTGATCCTCTCGAACGCGGTGCGGGCCGGGGTGGTGGGCCTGGTGAAGAGCATGGCGAACGAGTTCGGCAAGGACGGGATCACGGTCAATAACGTGGGACCGGGATACACGGCGACGGAGCGGCTGAAGTCGCTGGCGGCGACGCGGGCGCTGGCGGCGGGGCTGAAGCCGGAAGACATGTACGACAAGTGGTCGGCGGACACGCCGCTGAAGCGGATCGCGACCCCGGAAGAGGTGGCGGACGCCATGGTCTGGCTGGCGTCGGAGCGGGCGAGCTACATCACGGGGCAGACCCTGCTGGTGGACGGCGGCAGCTACCGGGGCGTGTGAGCGCCTGACATCTGGCTTTTCAAGGGCCGCATCTCAGCAAGTGGCGTCGAACCACAATGCTGGGGACCCTGGCGATCTCGGTGGCGGTCGCGGCCGTGCTGGTCACGGCATGGTACGTCTTTTTCTCGCGCTACAACCGGAGGCGCGCGCGCACGGTTCTAGGCTGGCTGGAAACCGCGCTCGGCAACCAGGGGCAGCTCGTCGGCGTGCAGTGGCTGGCGCCCTCGCGCTTCCTGGTGCCGCTGCGGCTGACGTCGGCGGTATTCCAGCGTGCGAGCGTGCTGGTGGAGCTGGCGCCGCGCGAGCTGCCGTTGCACTGGCTGCTGAACCGTTGGCGCAAGCGGCAGGACATGGTGACCTTCCGCGCCGACCTGGACGTCGCACCGCAGATGAGCCTGGAGCTGCACACGCATCGCTGGAGCGGGCGCACGCGGCGGCGGCTTCCCATTGACGCGAGCCGGTGGCAGGTCGACCAGAGCACGCCGCTCATCCTGACGTCGCGGGAAGACTGGGACCTGGCCGGGGTGATGAACCCGCTGCTCTCGACCCCGCATCGCGACCTGCTGTCGCTGCGCATCCGGCGGCGCTCGCCGCACCTGGAGGCGCGGGTCGCGCTGGAGTCGCTGTCGCCCGATTCGCCGACGTGCGGGCAGGTATTCCGAGTCCTGCGGGAGCTGGCGGCAGGCGCCTCCGCCTCGCACACGTAATCACCCGCTCCTGCGCGCTGCCACGGCGGACGCTCGGTCGCGCAGTATCCCAAAGACGATCACGGCACGGCTGAAGCCGTGCCCCGATTCACACGCTGCCTAGGGTTTCGGCACGAAGCGGTAGCCGACGCCGCGGACGGTCTGGAGGAAGCGCGGCCGCGCTGGTTCCGGCTCGATGTACTTGCGCAGGCGGACGATGAAGTTGTCGATGGCGCGGGTGTCGGTGTCTTCGGCGAGGTTCCAGACGTCCTGCAGGATGTCCTTGCGCGGGACGACCTGGCCGGCGTGTTGCACCAGGTAGCGGAGCAGCTCGGCTTCCATCTGGGTGAGCGGGATGGTCTGGCCGCCGGTCTCGAGCTCGAGCGCGGCGAAGTCGATCTTGCGGCCGTCGAAGCGGAAGACGTCTTCCTTGCGGCGAGGCTTCGCGTCGGGCGCGGGCGCCGCGCGATGAGCCCACTCATGCCGGCGCAGCAGGGCCTGCAGCCGCGCGAGCAGGATGGCGAGGTCGAAGGGCTTGGGCAGGTAATCGTCGGCGCCGGACTCGAACCCTTTCAGCACGTCTTCGGGGCGGCCGCGCGCGGTGAGCATCAGCACCGGCAGCAGGTGGCCGCGCTTGCGCAACGCCGCGACCACTTCGAAGCCGTCGATGCCCGGGAGCATCACATCGAGCACGACGGCGTGGAAGCCACCGTTCTTCCCCACCAGTTGCAGCGCTTTTTCGCCGTCGGGAGCGATGGTGACCCGGAAGCCTTCCGCCTCCAGATTGAAGCGCAGGCCGTCGGCCAGATGCTTCTCGTCTTCGACGATGAGGATGGCGCTCATGCGTAGGCCTTCGGCAGGCGGATGGTGAAGGTGGAGCCGCGGTCGGGCCCGTTGCTCCAGGCTTCGACCTTGCCGCCATGCTTCTCGACGACGGAGTGCACGATGAAAAGGCCGAGGCCGGTGCCCTTGACGCGGGCCATGAACTGTCCGGGGACGCGGTAGAAGCGCTTGAAGACGTGCTTGAGCTCGTCGGGGGCGATGCCGATGCCGGAGTCGTGCACGCGCAGCAGCACGCTGTCGCCGCGCGGCTCGACCTCGACGCGCACGCGGACGTCTTCGCCGGAATACTTCACCGCGTTGTCGATAAGGTTGCTGAGCGCGGCCCGCAGTTCCTCGGGGTCGCCGATGACGGTGGTGGAACCCTCATTGCCGTTGCGCATGACGGTGAACTGCATGCGGTCGGAGGCGAGGTGATATTGCTTGCGCGCGAGGTCCACGGACTCGGCGGCGACCTCGCTCAGGTCGATCTCCATGCGGGTGAGCGAGCGGCCCCTCTGGCCGGCGCGGCCGGCGCGCAGCACCTGCTCCACGGTGTGGAGCAGCCGCGAAGTGTCGGCCAGCATGATGTCGTAGAACTCCTGGCGCTGCGGCTCCTCGAGCTGGCGCGTCTTCAGCGTCTCGAGGTAGAGGCGGAGGGAGGCGATGGGGGTCTTGAGCTCGTGCGTGACGGCGTTGATGAAGCTCTCGTGCTGCTCGTTGCGGCGGATCTCACGCACCAGGAACACGGTGTAGACCACCATGCCGGCGATGAGCACCCCGAAGAAGATGATGCCCATCAGCGTGAGGCCGATGCGCTGCCAGTGCAGGGCGATCCAGCTGACGTTGAGCGTGACCGCGATGGCGGTCAACACCACGCCCAGCGAGATGAAGACCGCGATGGAGCGGCGCCGGGTCGAGGGCTGCATGGGCACAATTAGACAACAAAAGGCGCCGGCGAGTCGCCGGCGCCTGCCAAGAATCGAAGACGCTAGTCGCCGTAGGCGGCGGCTCCGACCTCGACAGCTTCCTCATCCTTGTCGGGGGCGGCGAGCTGCGGCTGCAGCTTCACGACCTTGACCTTCTTGGCCAGGCCGACGAGCTCGAGGAAGCGGATGGTCATGTAGTTGACGTCGATCTCGTACCAGGCCAGGCCGTGGCGCGCGGAGGTCGGGTTGGCGTGGTGGTTGTTGTGCCAGCCCTCGCCCCAGCTGACGGCGGCGACCCACCACAGGTTGCGGGAGTCGTCCTTCGTCGTGTAGCGGCGGTAGCCCCAGAGGTGGGTGGCCGAGTTGACGAGCCAGGTGAAGTGCAGGCCGACGGTCACGCGGAGGAAGATGCCCCAGAGGACCATGGTCCAGCCGCCGAGGGCGAGCAACGTGACCCCGAGGAGCACCTGCGGGACCCAGTGCCACTTGGTCAGCGTCATGTAGAACTTGTCTTTGGTGAGGTCGGGAGCGTAGCGCGCGAGCTTCTGGTTGTCGGCGTGCAGCGCCTCGCCGAACAGGATCCAGCCCATGTGCGACCACCAGACGCCGTCGCGCGGGGAATGCGGGTCGCCGGGCTGGTCGCTCCACTGATGATGCTTGCGATGAGTCGCGACCCAGAAGATGGGGCCGCCTTCGAGGGCGAGCGTGCCGCAGATGGCGAGGAAACACTCGAGCCAGCGCGGGACCTGGAAGCCGCGATGCGTGAGCAGGCGGTGGTACGAGAGGCCGATGCCCAAGCTGCCGGAGATCCAGAGCAGCAGGAGCGCCACCCACAGGTTCGTCCACGAGAAGAAGAAGAGCGCGACAATGGCGCCGGCGTGGAAGATGGTCATGAAGATGGTGGTGATCCAGCTGACTTTCAGCTTGCCATTGGCGTCGAACGCGAGAGAGGTCATGAGTCCTTTTCCAGTGGGGAACTTGCGCGCCCGCGCGTGGCGGGCACTCCTTCCACCCTACCAGCGCAGGGGAAGAGTGAATGTAATAGTTGTGTAATTACCGCGGCCGGAAGAACCCTTGGTCAATAGTGCTCATGCGACCCGGGGGAATCAGGCGTGTGTTCCGACCGCGATGCCGGCCCACTTCTCCAGCAGGGTGAGCGTGGCGGCGTAGTCGAGGTCGTCCATGCCCTCGTCGTGCGCGACCTCATAGACCTCGTCGACGGTCTCGATGCCCGGCAGCTTGACGCGGGCTTCGCGCGCGGCGTCGAGGATGAGGTGGATGTCCTTGTGCATGAGGCGGAGCGGGAAATTGGGCGAGTAGTCGCGCCGGAGCACGAACGGCGCCTTGTAGTCGGTGACGCCCGAGCGGATCATGGTGGACTGGATGAGGTCGATGAGGCGCGCGGGCTCGACGCCGAGCTTGGTCGCGAGCGCCAGGCCCTCGGCGAAGCCTTGGAAGATGAGCGCGATCTGCAGGTTCATGGCGAGTTTGGCGGCCTGTCCCATGGAGTGCCCGCCCATGTGCTTGACCGCTTTGCCCATCGCGGAGAACAGTGGCTGAAGGCGGGCGATGGTCTGCTCTTCCCCGCCGGCAATGAAGATGAGCTGCGCGCTCTCGGCGCCGATCTTGGAGCCCGTGACGGGAGCGTCGACGTGCGCGACTCCGCGCTCGGCAAGCTGTGCCGCGATCTCGACGGTCCGCGCGGGCGAGATGGTGCTGGAGTCGGCGACGATCATGCCCTCGCGCAGCGAATGCTGCGCGCCGCCGGCGCCGAACAGGACATCGTCGACCGCGGTCGTGTCGGAGACGCAGAGCCACACGACTTCTTTTTCCGCGGCAGCTTCGGCGGGAGTCGCGGCGGACTGCGCGCCGTCGACGGCCTTCCCGGGCGTGCGGTTCCAGACCGTGACTTCGTGGCCGGCTTTGACGAGGTTGGCCGCCATCGGGCGGCCCATGATGCCCAGACCTAAGAATGCGACGCGCATGAAGATCCCTCTTTCGCGAATGAACCCTAAAACCTACCACAGAGACACGGAGACACAGAGAAATGCACCAGAAAGTCAAAACCGTTGCATCGCGCGGCGCGACGCGCTCGTCTAAACTCTAGGTTGCGATGTTGAACATCACCATCCGGAAGAAGGCGAAGCAGTTCTCGCGGCTGGTGCGCCACTCGGCGCTGACGCCGCTGCAAGGCGAGGTGCGCAAGCCGGTGCTCGCGGAGAACGGCGACTTGGGGCTCACGTTCATCGGGCACTCCGGCTTCTTCATCCAGATGGGCGGCAAGAACCTGGTGATCGACCCGAACTTCGCACGCTGGCTGGTGGTGCTGAAGCGGCAGCGGCGGCCGGGGGTGAAGATCAAAGACCTGCCGCCCATCGACTACGTGCTGGTGACGCACGCGCACATGGACCACCTGCACAAGCCGTCGCTGCGCGCGCTGGCGCGCATGACGCGGCGGAAGGGCGGGCGGGCGCCGAAGATCATCGTGCCGCATCACGTGAAGGACCTGGTGCTGCTGCTGGGATTCGAGGAGATCATCGAGCTGACGTGGTGGAAGGAGTTCCGCGACGGCGACTTCAGCGTGACGCACACGCCTTCGCGGCACTGGGGGGCGCGCATGATCCGCGACTACCACCGCGGCTACGGCGGCTACGTGCTGCGCGACGCGCAGCACTCGCTCTACCACGCCGGCGACACGGCCTACTTCGATGGGTTCCGCGAGATCGGCGCGCGGCTCAAGCCGGAGATCGCGCTGCTGCCCATCGGGGCGTACCATCCGCCGTCGTTCCGCAACGTCCACACCTCGCCGGAAGACGCGGTGCGCGCGTTCCTCGACCTGGGAGCGCAGGCGCTGGTGCCGATGCACTACGGCACGTTCCGGCTCTCGCACGAGCCGATGGATGAGCCCCTGCGCCTGCTGGCCGAGGAGTCGGCCGCGCACGGGGTGAGCGACAAGGTCGTCGTCCTGGAAGAGGGCGTGACGCGCTTCTTCTAGATCGTCTTCAACGCAGAGGCGCGAAGGGCGCAGAGGTTTTTCTTTCTTGTCGTCGGGGGACTTTGCGCCTCTGCGTTGAAGAACAATCCTCAGTAAGCCAGCAGGATGCGCAGGTCGCGGACGTTGTTGCCGGTGGGGCCGCTGATGACGGCGTCGCCCAGGCCTTCGAAGAGCGGGAAGGCGTCGAAGCGCGCGAGGGCTTGCACCGGGTCGGCGCCGGCAGCCCGGGCGCGCGGGACGGTGGTGCCGTCGGCGATGGCGCCGGCGGCGGAGCTGTTGCCGTCCACCCCGTCGGTGCCGGCGCTGAGCACCGCGATGTTCTCCCCCGCGATCTGCTGCGCGCAGTAAAGCGCGAACTGCTGGTTGCGCCCGCCGAGTCCGGAGTTCCCTTCCACGCGCACGGTGACCTCGCCGCCCGAGATCAGGCAGACGCGCGAGACGCCTTCGCGCAGCTTCCGCAGCCGCTTCAGCAGGTGATCCGCGGCCTTGCGGTAGTCCCAGTCGTCGCAAGAGTTGTCGAGCTCGACGGCGAAGCCGTGCGCAGCCGCCTGCGCCGCCGCCAGCTTCTGCGCGGCCTCGTTCGACAGCACCGCCCACCAGCGCGAGCGGACGAAGACCGGCTCATCTTTCTTCGGCGTCTCGGCGAGCGCGTGCCGCTCGAACAGCTCGCGCACCGATCCCGGCAGCATGGGCAGCAGCTTGTGCTTTCGCGCGATGGCGTAGCAGTCGTCGGCGGTGGAGGAGTCGGGCATGGTCGGGCCGGAGGCGAGCGAGTCGAGCGCGTGGTCGGGCACGTCGGAGATCATGATGGAAAGGTGCTGGGCCTCGGGCGCGGCGGCGGCGAGCCGCCCGCCCTTGAGCGCCGAGAGATGCTTGCGGATGGCGTTGATCTCGGCGATGGGCGCGCCGCAGTGCACCAGCGCGCGGTAGGTGGCAACGACGTCTTCGAGCGGGATGTCGGAGTCGATGGGCTTCTCGATGACCGCGGAGCCTCCGCCGGAGATGAGGTAGAGCGCGAGCGACTTCGGCGTGAGGCTGTGCATGGCCTTGAGCGCGGCGTCGCCGGCGCGAAGCGATTCAGCGTTGGGCAGCGGGTGTCCACCCTTGTAATAACGGAAGCCGGGGAGCTGGGCGTCGGGGTCGGTGGGCGCGGCGACGATGCCGGCGAGCCCCGGGCCGACCTGGGAGGCCAGCGCTTCGAGCATGGTGTGCGCGGCCTTGCCGAGCGCGAGGACGAAGATGCGGTTGTAGGCGCCGAGGTCGTAGAGGTCGTCGCAGACGCGCAGGATGCCGCGCGAGTAGCTCACGTGGCGCTCGAAGGCCTTGGCGATGGAGGTCTCGGCGAGGGCGTGGAGGAAGATGTCGCGCGCGGTGGCGCGCATGTCGTGCGCGAGCTTCTCGTCGAGGGGCGGGGCGCCTGCGGGCTTGCGCGGCATCGGAAAGAGATTATTTCACGGCGCTTTTGGCGGGCTGAAGCCCGCCAACAAAAATAAGAAGCGGGACTGGACGGCGCGGCGGAGTCACGCCCCTGCGAGAGAGTCCAGCGCGGCGGAGTCGCTCGCTAGTGGTGGTGCAGTAAGGTGCGGATCCAGTCCTCGATGGCGCGCTGCGCTTCCTTGATCTTGCCGGCAAAGAAGTGGTCGGCGCCGGCGATGAGGACGAGCAGCGTGGGTTCCGCGGCGAGCGCGACGACTTCTTTCAGCTTCGCGGCGGGGGCGTACTGGTCGTTGGCGCCGGAGAGGAAGAGCTTGGGCTTCTTGCAGGCGGCGAGGTAGTCGTAACCGTAGCCGCGTCCTTCGGCGGCGATGGGGGTGCCGATGGAGATGACCGCCATCACGTCGGGATCGGGGCAGGCGACGCGCATGCCGACCGCCGTCCCGAAGGAAAAACCGCAGAAGAGCAGCGGGAGATGGAACTCCTGCTTGAGCCAGGCGAGCGCGGCGCGGACGTCGTCCTGTTCGCCACGGCCTTCGTCGTGCTTGCCCTGGCTGAGGCCGGCGCCGCGGAAGTTGAAGCGCAGCACCGGGATCCCGAAGCCGTTGAGCGCCTTCATCGCGTGGTAGACGACCTTGTTGTGCATGGTGCCGCCGTAGAGCGGGTGCGGATGGCAGACGAGCGCGGCGTGCGTGGCGTTGGGCTCGCCGGTGTTGAGGAGCGCCTCGAGCCGGCCGGCCGGGCCATGCAGGTCGACCGATCTGATCTCGCCAGCCATGGTTTTGACTTGAAACCTGAAACTCGAAACTTGAAACTGCTTGGGATGGACCTGTTCCGGCTGCTGCGCCAGCTCGTCGAGATCGACTCCACCACCGGCCGCGAGGCGGCGTGCGG
>DATIBR010000070.1 GCA_035457425.1 Terriglobales bacterium | reverse complement strand
CTATCCCCGCGGCAAGGGCAAGGGCGGCGACGAGACCTTCGACGCCCGCGGCCTCACCGTCGCTCCCGGCTTCATCGACCTCCACGTCCACCTGCGCGAGCCCGGCCAGTCGCACAAGGAGACCATCCCCACCGGCACGCAGGCCGCGGCCTTCGGCGGCTTCACTTCGGTCTGCACCATGCCCAACACCAACCCGGTGAACGACACCCCCGAGACCACCGCGTGGCTGCGCGACGCCGCGCGCGGCGCCGTCGTCAACGTCTTTCCCGTTGCCGCCGCCACCGTCGGCTCGCTCGGCGAGAAGCTCACCGACTTCAAGGCGCTGCAGCGCGCCGGCGCCATCGCCGTCACCGACGACGGCAAGCCCATCCTCGCCGACCAGGTCATGCGCGACGCGCTGCGCGCCGCCGCCCAGGCCGGCATCCCCGTCATCCAGCACGCCGAGGACACGCGCCTCACCGCCAACTGCCCCATGAACGACGGCCCCGCCGCCTTCAAGCTCGGGCTGCGCGGCTGGCGCGGCGAGGCCGAGTGGTCCATCGTCGAGCGCGATTGCGAGCTCGCCCGCTCCGCCGGCGCGCAGCTCCACGTCGCCCACATCTCCACCTCGGGCGCGCTCAAGGCCGTCCGCAAGGGCAAGAAGAACCGCGCCCGGGTGACCTGCGAGATCACGCCGCACCACTTCACCCTGGTCGACGCCAACATCGGAAACTACGACACCAACTTCAAGATGAACCCGCCGCTGCGCACCGGCGCCGACCGCGAGGCGCTCCTCGTCGGCCTGGCCGACGGCTCCATCGACGCCATCGCCACCGACCACGCGCCCCACGCCGCCCACGAGAAGCAGGTGGAGTTCGAGCGCGCCGCCTTCGGCATCACCGGCCTCGAGACCGCGCTCGGCCTCGCCATCCTCAAGCTTCACCGCGAGCGCAAGATCCCGCTGGTGCGCATCGTGGAATTGTTCTCGACGAATCCGGCGCGCATCGCCGGCCTCAAGGGCCGCGGCTCGCTCGGCAAGGGCTCCATCGCCGACGTCACCATCTTCGATCCGCAGAAGCGCTGGACCTTCGAGGCCGCCAAGTCGCTCTCGAAGTCGCGCAACACGCCCTTCGACGGTTGGCAATTGGTGGGGAAGGCCGTCGCGACCATCGTCGCCGGCAAGTTCGCCTACAGGAACTCCTAACAATTAGCGCGGTGTCATCCTGAGGAGCCCGCCGAGGCGGGCGACGAAGGATCTCACTGGCTAGTCCCTTACCAGCGAGTCCGGGCTCAGCTCACTCACCTTCGTGTACCCGCTGAGCGCCATCGTGAGGTCGAAGTCCGCGCAGAAGTTCTCCGCCACCTCGCGCACGCCGTCTTCGCCCGCGACCGCCAGTCCCCAGATGTAAGGACGCCCCAGCAGCACCGCCTTCGCGCCCAGCGCCAGCGCCTTCACCGCGTCCGCGCCCCGCCGGATGCCGCTGTCGAACAGCACCGGGATCCGCCCCGCGACCGCTTCCAGCGCCCCCGGCAGCGCCTCCAGCGACGCCACCGCGCCATCCACCTGCCGCCCGCCGTGGTTCGAGACGAGTATCCCGTCCACGCCTTCCTCCGCCGCGCGCGCCGCGTCATCCGACCGCTGGATCCCCTTCAACACGATCGGCAGCCTGGTGTGCGCCCGCAACCACTTCAGGTCGTCCCACGTCAGTCGCGTGTTCGAGAAGATCGACCGCCACAGCGTCACCGCCGCCGTCCGGTTCTCCTCCGGCTTCACCTTCAGCTCCGCCAGGAACGCGGGATCGGTGTAGTAGTTCGCCAGGCCCTCGGCGTAGAGGAACGGAAGGTACGCGTGGTCGAGGTCGCGCGGCCGCCACGCCAGCATCGTGGTGTCGAGCGTGACCAGCAGCGCCGAGTAGCCCGCCGCCTCCGCGCGCTGCAGCAGGCTGTGCGTGATCTCCGGATGCCGCGCCCAATAGAGCTGGAACCAGCGCGGCGAGTCGCCCATCGCCTTCGCCACTTCTTCCAGCGAGCGCGAGCTCACCGTCGACAGCGTGAACGGGATGCCGATGGCCGCGGCCCCCTTGCCGCTCGCCACCTCGCCGTCTTTGTGGATGATGCCCTGCACGCCCACCGGCGCGAGCGCCACCGGCGCCGGCAGCCGCGCCCCGAACAGCTCGGTCGAGAGGTCGCGCTGCTCCACGTTCCGCAGCATGTGCGGCACGATGCGCCACCGGTGAAACGCCTCCAGGTTCGCGCGATACGTCCCTTCCGAGCCCGCCGACCCCGCGACGTAGTCGTACGCCTCCGGCTTCAGGATCTCTTTCGCGCGCTGCTCCAGGACCTCCAGCCGCGTGGGCACGCGCGGCTTCACGCCCTTCACTCCCGCCGCGTAGATCTCGCCCTGCCGCTCCGCGCCGCTCTTGACTCGCGCACCCTGCTTGCTCACGTCCGCCGATGACATGCAGCTAGCCTCTGGAAGTTCGATGTCGGGGAGGCCGGAATTATAACGGGAGAGCGCTCAGCGCGCGACAGAATCCAGCCCGGCACGTGAGTGCCGGGAAGGGGCGGAAATGGATCGCGAGTCCCGCAGCGACGACACAAACCAGAATCATGAGGGTAGGCGCCGGCGACCCGCCGGCGCAAGACCAAGTCGCCGCCGGCGACGCAACGGCCGTTAGCCCACCGCGGAAGCGGTGGGTGCGGCGCGTTTAGAACCTTCCGAGTCCCGTAGGGACGACACCACCAGCGCCCCCGCCACCAACCCCGCGATCATCCCCAGCGCAAACCGCAGCGCGGGCAGGTTCCCGTGCCATCCCGCCCATTCCGCGCCGATATCAACGAGATTCATCGCGACCGCCGCGACGAACATCCGCAACACCACTTCCCGCCGCGCCGGGAGCAGCGCGCCTGCGGCCGCCCCCATATAGATCCCCAGGCACCGCACGCACACCGCCACCGGCGCGCCCGCCAGCCAGAACGACCGTGCCGGATCCTGGTGGCAGACATAGGAGAAGAACCGCCGGATGGAGATCGCCACCCACGGCGCATCGGCCAGAAAAGGCGCCGCGATGGCCAACGCGACCAGTACGGCTGGAAACGCGGCGATGGCAAGCCTCTTCACGGTTTCAAATCGGCAATCGGCAATCGACAATCGGCAATCAGATGATTCCCATCTTCTTCCCCACTCGCCCCAGCACATCGAGCGCCCTATCCAGCTGCGTGCGCGTGTGCGTCGCCGTCATGATCGTCCGGATGCGCGCCTTGCCCTCCGGCACCGTGGGGAACGCGATGCCCGTCCCGAACACGCCCTCCTTGAACAGCTCGCGCGAGAACTCCATCGTCGCGCGGCCGTCGCCGATGATGATGGGCGTGATGGGCGTCTCGCTCGCCGGCGTGTTCTTCCCGCCGATGTTGAACCCCAGCCCGCCGAGTTCTTTCTTCCAATAGCGCGTGTTCTCCCACAGCTTCTCGATCAGCTCCGGCTCCTGCTCGAGCACGTCGAAGGCGGCGATGCAGGTCGCCGCCACGCTCGGCGGCGCCGAGGTCGAGAACAGGAACGGCCTGCCGCGGTGATACAGGAACTCGATCAGCTCGCGCGTGCCGCACACGTACCCGCCGATCGACCCGATCGCCTTCGACAGCGTCCCCACCTGGATGTCCACGCGGCCGTGCACCTTGAAGTGGTCGATAGTGCCGCGCCCGTTCTTGCCCAGCACGCCGGAGGAGTGCGCGTCGTCCACCATCATGATTGCGCCGTGCTTCTCCGCCACGTCGCACAGGCCGGGCAGCGGCCCGATGTCGCCGTCCATCGAGAACACGCCGTCGGTGATGAGCAGCTTGTGGCCCGGCTGGTCCTTCACGCTGGCGAGCTGCTCTTCCGCGTGCGCCACGTCCTTGTGCCGGAAGACCAGGATCTTCGCGCGCGAGAGCCGCGCGCCGTCGATGATGGACGCGTGGTTCAGCTCGTCGGAGATGATGAAGTCGTCCTTCCCCAGGATCGCCGACACCGTGCCCGCGTTCGCCGTGAACCCCGACTGGAACACCACGCACGCTTCCACGTTCTTGAAGCGCGCGATCTTCTCTTCCAGCTGCATGTGCAGCTTCATCGTGCCGGCGATGGTGCGCACCGCGCCCGACCCCACCCCGAAATCGCGCACCGCCTTCTCCGCCGCTTCGCGCAGCTTGGGGTGCGTCGTCAGGCCGAGGTAGTTGTTGGAGGCGAGGTTGATGACCTTCTTGCCGTCGAAGGTGCACTCGGGCGCCTGCTCGTCGTCGAGCACGCGCAGTTTGAAGTACGTCCCCTTCTGCTTCAGGTCGCTGAGGACGTCGCCCAGATAGGAGAGCGGATCGGTGCGGGTCGGTGTAGTCGGCATGACCACTGGATTGTAAATCGGAGCCGCGCCTCGGAGCGCTGGCGTCCTCGCCGGCAGGGGTGAGCGCGTCCCGCGCTCACGGAGGCGAGACGCCTCCGCGCCGGCCGGCCGGGAGGCCGGCGCTCCGCTTCAGCGCAGGAACCACCAGACTACTGCGCCCACCAGCGCGAGCACGACCACCCAGAAGAGCAGCTTCTGCGCCCGCACCGAGCTCGCGTCGAACGCCTCCGGCGACGTCATCTGCGCATCGGTGGCGCCGAGCTTCGGCGCCTCGCTCGGCGAGCCCAGGCGGAACATCGCGTTCAGCGAGAGCTTCTGCTGCTCGGCGTCGCCCGCGCGCTCCATCGTGACCTCGATCCCCTTGCCGGTCATCGCCGTCGTCATGTCCACGCCCAGCAGCCGCTTCAGGATCCCCGACCCCACCATCTCCTGGATCTTCCGCTGGATCTCCTGCGGCGACGCGCCCTTGATCTCCAGCTTCGGGTTCTCCGAGCGCCCGACGAACGTGCCGTCCGGCAGCGGCTCGATCTTGAACTCGAACTTGAATTCCTGGTGCTTCGATTCGAACTCGATCACGTGCCGGATTGTATGTCTTGTCCGCCCGAATGCAAGCGGGGTTTCTCGATCGCTCGATGACCCGATCGCTCGATCGCTGGATTCTGCACTAAGATTGCGCCGATGCGCCTCTGGCTCTCCCATGCCGGCGGAGTCCCGCTGCGCGAGCAGCTCGTCACCCAGATCGTGCTCGGCGTGCTGAGCGGCGACCTCCGCCCCGGCTCGCGCCTGCCCTCCACCCGCGAGCTCGCGCGCCGCTACCAGGTGCATCCCAATACCGTCAGCGCCGCCTACCAGCAGCTCGAGCAGGAGCGCTGGGTGGAATCCCGCCGCGGCTCCGGCGTCTACGTGCGCGCGCGCCAGGGCGAGGACCTCGCCACGCGCGGCCTCGCGCTCGACCACCTCATCGCCAACCTGTTTCACGCCGCGCGCCGGCTGGGCGCCCCGATGGCCGCCCTGCAGAAGCGGCTCCAGCGCTGGCTCGACCAGCAGCCGCCCGACCACTTCCTGCTCCTCGAGCCCGACGAAGAGCTGCGCGCCATCGCGCTCGCCGAGTTGCGCGCCGCGCTGCCCCTGCGCGTCGCCGCCGCCGCTCTCGGCGGCTCGCGCGCCCTGGCCGTTCATGTCAAGGACGGCGCCGTCCCCGTGGTGCTGCCTTCCAAGGCCGAGCGCGTCCGCAAGCTGCTGCCGCCGGGCGCCGACTGCGTCGTGCTGCAAGTCCGCTCCGTCCCGCTCTCGCTCCTCCAGTGGCTGCCCGCGCGCAAGCCCGACCAGCTCGTCGGCGTCGTCTCGCGCTGGCCGGACTTCCTGCGCTCCGCCCGCACCATGCTGCTCGCCGCCGGCTTCGACACCGACGCGCTCCTGTTCCGCGACGCCCGCAAGCCCGCCTGGCAAAAAGGACTGCGCGAGTGCGCCGCCGTCGTCTGCGACTCGCTCGTCGCCGCCAGGATCCCCCCAGGCCCGAAAGTCATCCCCTTCGCGCTCATCGCGGAGCAGTCGCTCGCGGAGCTGCGCCAGTACCAGCACTTCCTCGGCCAGCGCCCCAGCTAGCGGAGCGCCCGACGTCCCCGCCGAATGTAGCACCGGCGGCCCGCCGGCTGTAGCGCGGGCGGCTCGCCCGCGCTGACTTGTGACACCCCAGAAACTGTCCCAAGCGCCCGCACTCCGCCCTTCGCCGGCACTACTCTCGTCCGTGCACTCGGAGGTGAACCATGAAGAAGCTCATCGCACTCGCATTGGTCCTCGTGTTCGCGCTGCCGTCGTTCGCGACCATCGTGGAAGGCTCGCAGGTCCTGTACGAAGGCGGCACGGCCCCCGGCGTCAAGGAAGGCGCGCTCGGCGCATTCGACACCTCATCGGAAGAGGCGCTCGTCTTCGCCGGCGAGGGCGCGAAGCTCGCCATCCCGTACGCGAAAGTCACGAACTTCAACTACGAGGAAAAACTGGCGCGGCACTGCGGCGTCATCCTCACGCTGCTGATCGTGCCCTTCAAGTACCGCCAGCGCCGCCACATCCTCACGGTGAACTACCTGGACGAGCAGAACGCGCCCCGCGTCGCGGTGTTCGAGATCGCCAAGACCGCGCCCGAGACGCTCGTGCCCATCCTCCAGTCGCGCATCAACAAGTGCCAGGAGGAGCGCCGCCAGGCCAGGCTGCGGCAGCAGCAGAAGCAGCAGGAAAAACAGCAATCCCCACAAACGACCGAACGAGCCGCCCAGCAGTAACCACCGTCCACCGTCCACCGTCCACTGTCCACTGTGGACCGTGGACTGTGGACTGGATCAGCGCGCCGCGGTCCGCATCTTCTCGGTGCGCAGCGCCTTCACCGCCATCAACTCGGCGGCCTTGTGCGCGATGTGCTCGGCCGACACCTCGAACTCCTTCACCAGCTCCCACGGCGCGCCCGAATCGCCGAAGCGGTCCTGCACTCCGATGGCGCCGGTCAGCACCGGCGTGCCGTACAGCTCGGGGTCGGCCGTGAGCACCTCGCTCACGCGCCCGGAGAGCGCGCCGATCTGGTGCTCCTCCGCGGTGACGATCACGCCCGTATCCTGCGCGGCCTTCAGGATCGCGGCTTCGTCGATGGGCTTGAGCGTGTGCATGTTCAGCACGCGCGCGTCCCACCCGAACTCCTGCTTCAGGATCCACGCCGCGCGCATCGCCTCCGGCACCATCGGCCCGAGCGCGATGATGGTGAGGTCTTCGTCCTCCGACGCGTACTTCGACGCCAGCACCGTGTCGAACGCCGCCGCGAACTCCGCCTTCTCGCCGCGGAAGCGCAGCACGTTCGCCTTGCCGAACACGAACGGCGACTTCTCGTTCGTCACGATCGGCGTCGCCTCGCGCGCGAACCGGATGTACTTCGGCCCGCGATGCTCGAACAGCAGGTACTCGGTCGCGCGCTTCGTCTCGACCGAATCGCACGGCACCACCGCCACCATGTTCGGCAGCCCGCAGATGGCGAACAGGTCCTCCAGCGCCTGGTGCGTCGCGCCGTCCGGCCCCACCGACACGCCGCCGTGCGCTCCCGCGATCATCACGTTGAAGTCGCCGTAGCACACCGACGTCCGTATCTGGTCCAGGTTGCGCGCCGCCGCGAACGTCGCGTACGTCCCGAACACCGGCAGCTTGCCCTCCCGCGCCAGCCCCGCCGCCACCGACGTCGCCGACTGCTCCGCGATCCCCATCGACAGCCAGCGCGGCTTGCGCTCCGGATGCTTCGCGTAAAACTCGCTGATGGTGATCGACCCCGAGATGTCCAGCCCCAGGCACACCACGCGCTCGTCGTCGCCGCGCTCCGCCAGCGCCTGCCCGAAGCCCATCCGCGTCGGCTTCATCTCCACCTTCATCTGCTCCTGCGCGTTCCACCAGTAGTCGCGCGAGAACTTCGGCATCTTCGCCGCCAGCTTCGCCTCCACCGTCGCCTGGTATTTCTTCGCCCGCTCCAGCAGCTCGCGGTACGGTACCGCCTGCTCCAGCCCCAGCTCCTGCAGCGCCTTCATCAGCTCGTCGAAGTTCGGCGTCTTGCCGTGCCAGCCCGCCACGCCCTCCATGAAGCTCACGCCCTTGCCCTTCACCGTCTCCGCGATGATCACCGTCGGCTTCCCGCGGTGGTGCGACTTCGCGAACTCCAGCGCCCGGACGACCCGGTCCATGTCGTGCCCGTCGCAGCGCAGTACGTCCCACCCGAACGCCGCGTACTTCACGTCCAGCGGCTCCACGTTCATGACCTCGCTGACCTTGCCGTCGATCTGCAGCTTGTTCTCGTCGACGATCGCGATCAGGTTGTCGAGCCCGTAGTGCGCGGCCTCCATCGCCGCCTCCCACACCTGGCCTTCCTGCTGCTCGCCGTCGCCCATGATGCAGAACACCTTGTGGTTCCGCCCCGCCAGCTTCGCCGCCAGCGCCAGACCTACCGCGATGCTCAGCCCCTGCCCCAGCGACCCGGTCGACGCCTCCACCCCAGGCAGCTTCAGCCAGTGCGGATGTCCCTGGAACGGCGAGCTCAGCTTGCGCAGCTCCATCACGTCTTCTTTGGGGAAGAAGCCGGCGAACGCCAGCCCGAAATACAGCGCCGGCGCCTTGTGCCCGGTCGACCAGATGATGCGGTCGCGCTCCGCCCACTCCGGGTTCTCCGGATCGTGGTCGGCCACGCGCAGGTAGAGCGCCGCCGTGATGTCCATGATCGAGAGCGTGCCGCCCGCGTGCCCCGAGCCCGCCGCGTGCAGCGCCACCAGGTTGTAGCCCCGCATCAGCTTCGCCTGCTCGCGCAGCTCCGCCACCGAAAGCTCGCGCACGATCTTGCCGGACTTCGAGTTCACAATAGCCATGACGCCACCTCTGCGGAGACGATGGCCTATTGTTGAGCAGGGGTTACACCGCGGCTGTGACGGGCGTCACCGGACGCTGTGAAGGTGATGGGTAGAGACGCGCTTCTGCGCGTCTCAAAGACGGCCAGAAGGCCGTCTCTACCGCTGTTTCCCAGCTCTACCGCACGCCGTTGGGATACAGCAATATCTTGCTCGCCTCGCCCGTCTTCAGCCGGTCCATGCCCTTGGAAAAATCCTTCATCGACATGCGGTCGGTGATCACGGGATGCAGGTCGAGCTTCCCGGCCTTGATGAGCGCTTCCATCTGGTACCACGTCTGGTACATCCGCCGGCCGTTGATCCCCAGGATGGTCGCGCCCTTGAAGATGATGTCCTCGGAGAAGTTCAGCGTCACCGGCTTCGACGGGATCCCCAGCAGGCTCGCCCGCCCGCCCAGCCGCAGGATCTGGAACCCGAGCGAGATCGCGTCCTGCCGCCCCGCCATCTCCAGCAGCACGTCCACGCCCACGCCGTCGGTCGCGTCCATCACGACCTTCTTCACGTCGTCCTTGGTGGGGTCGAGGACGAAGTCCGCCTTCATCTGCTGTGCGATCTTCCGCCGGTGCTCGTTCACCTCGATGGCGAACACCTGGGTCGCGCCGCACGCGCGCGCCACCGCGATCGAGAACAGCCCGATCGGCCCGCAGCCCGTCACCGCCACCGTCTTCGCGGCAATGTCGCCCGAGAGCACCGTGTGCACCGCGTTGCCCAGCGGGTCGTAGAGCGAGGCGTACTCCGGCGGCACCGACGCGTCGATCTTCCAGATGTTCGATTCCGGGATGACCACGTACTCGGCGAACGCGCCGTTCGCGTCCACCCCGATGATCTGCACGTGCTGGCAGATGTGCGCGTCGCCCGTCCGGCACTGGTAGCACTTCCCGCACGC
Source organism: Terriglobales bacterium (assembly GCA_035457425.1). Classification (NCBI taxonomy): domain Bacteria; kingdom Pseudomonadati; phylum Acidobacteriota; class Terriglobia; order Terriglobales; species Terriglobales bacterium. Next base: position 7,301 of record DATIBR010000070.1, on the reverse strand, counting down.
CACGTGCATCTCGGCCGAGACGAAGTCGCCTTCCTTCACGCTGGTGACTTCCTTGCCCACCGCCGCCACGTCGCCGCAGAACTCGTGCCCCGGGATCAGCGGCGGCTTGATCCGCCGCTGCGCCCACTGGTCCCAGTTGTAGATGTGCAGGTCGGTGCCGCAGACGCTCGCCACCCGCACCTTCACCAGCACCTCGCGGTCGCCGAACGCCGGGATCTTCACGTCGCGGATCTCCGCGCCCGGCGCCGCCTCCGGCTTCATCACCGCCATCATGGTCTTCGACATGCCGCTCCTGACTCGTCCCCGCCCGCGCCCCGATTCTACATAACCAACGGAGTTGTAGGCGCGTAGCCTGCCCTGGGCGAAGTCGAGGGGCCCCCGATTGCGCGCCGATCACACCGGCGGAGTTGTAGCGCGCTCGCCCTCGAGCCCCCATCTTTCGAAGGGGCGCGGCTTCAGCCGCGCCGAAAAACGCGGGCGCAGCCCGCCACCGCTCTGCCGAAGGCCGGCGCGCAGGTCGCGGGGTTCGACCGGAGCGCCGGAACAATCACCACTTCCCTCCGTCCTTCAGCCGGTGGTCATTGTGCTCGCGATACCCCTTCTCTCGCCACTCCGCGCTCTTCCCTTTCGGGATCGAGAGCGACTTCCACTCCGCCCCGCGAAAATGCTTTGCCAGGAACACGATCTGCCCCACGTGATACGCGTAGTGCGTCACCTGCCGCTGGATCGCCCACAGCACGGTGTGCCGCTCGCCGCGGATCGCGACCTCGCGCAGCACGTCCTCCGGCTTGAGCGCCTGGACGGTCGCGAGCGTCAGCTCCCACGCCCGGTTCCACTCCTTCATCAGCTCGGCGCGCGAGCCCGGCCGCGCCTCGAACTCGCGGTCGCGCTGCCGGTCGGGCTTCTCGCCGTCCGTCGTCAGGAAATCCGCCCAGCGCGAGCGCATGTTGCCCGCGATGTGCCGCATCACGATGGCGATGGAGTTCGACTCCGCGTCGAGCTGCCCGAACAGCTCGTCGTCGCGCACCTGCTCCAGCGCGCCCTCCGCCAGCCGCCAATACCCGCGCAACGCGCGATACGAATCTTCGAGGTATGCCTTTGCTACTTCGCTGTCCATCCCGCCGATCACCGGATCACCGGATCCGCCGATCACTCGATTCACTTCCGCCCCCATCCTCCCCCGCCGGGACTCTCGATCCTCACCCGCTCGCCCTTGCGCAGCCGCACGCTCGCCTTCCCGCCGATCTGCACCTCGCTGCCGTCGCGCCGCACCACGGCCGCGCGTCCCGGCGCGCCGTCCGCGCCGCCCTGCAAGCCGTACGGCCCGCGCTCCCGCCGGTCCGCCAGCAGCGTGACCTCGGCGTCGGTCAGCAGCTCGATCTCGCGCACGATGCCGTCGCCCCCGCGCCACGCCCCCGCGCCTCCCGAGCCCCGCCGGAACGAGTACTTCGTCACCCGGAACGGATACGCGTGCTCCAGCGCCTCCGCCGGCGTGTTCAGCGAGTTCGTCATGTGCGTGTGGACGCCCGAGATGCCGTCCTTCGTCGGCCGCGCCCCGAACCCGCCCGCGATCGTCTCGTAGTAGGCGAACGGCTCGTTCGTCCGCGGATCGATCCCGCCGATCGTGAGGTTGTTCATCGTGCCGCTCGAGCCGGCGGGGATGCGCTCCGGCAGCGCCTGCGCCAGCGCCCGCAGCAGCACGTCCACGATGCGCTGCGAAGTCTCCACGTTCCCGCCCGCCACCGCCGCCGGCGGCCGCGCGTTCACGATCGTCCCCTCCGGCGCGATCACCTCGATCGGGCGCATCAGCCCCGCCGTCGCCGGCACGTCTTCCTCCAGCAGGCAGCGGAAGACGTAGAAGCACGCCGAGTACGTGATCGCCTCCACCGCGTTCAGCGGCCCCGCCACCTGCGGGTCGCTGCCGCTGAAGTCGACCACCACCACCGCGCTATCATCCTGAGCGAGCGCCGCCTTTGCGCGAGCGAAGGATCTAGACGAGCGACCGGCGCCCCGGCACGCCTCGCGCCGGGCTGAAGCGCCGACGCGAGCATCCTTATTCACTCTCACCGTCGCCGCGATCTTCACCGGCTCGTCCGTCACCCCGTCCGAGTCCATGAAGTCTTCCGCGCGATACTCCCCCGCCGGCACTCGCTCCAGGAACGCCCGCATCATGCGCTCGGAGTAATCCAGCAGCGCCGCCATCGCCGCCCGCACCCGCTCCAGCCCGTAGCGCGCCGCGACCTCCGCCAGCCGCACCGCGCCCGTGTGGCAGGCCGCCAGCTGCGCGCCCAGGTCGCCTTCCCGCTCCGCCGGCGTCCGCACGTTGTTCAGCAGCAGCGCCAGCACGTCGCGCTGCATCGCTCCGCCCGCCACCAGCTTCACCGGCGGGATGCGCACGCCTTCCTGGTAGATCTCGCGGCACAATCCCATCGACCCCGCGTACGCCCCGCCCACGTCCGCATGGTGCGCCCGGTTCGCCACATAAAAATCCGGCCGAATACTTTTCTTAGGTAGGCGCCGGCGACTCGCCGGCGCAACAAACACCGGCGCCACCAGCGTGATATCCGGCAGGTGCGTCCCCCCCGCGAACGGGTCGTTCAGCATCGCGACGTCCCCCGGCCCCAGCTCCAGCCGCTCGATCGCCGCCCGCACCGACATCGGCATCGACCCCAGGTGCACCGGCATGTGGTCGCCCATCGCGATCACCTCGCCCGCCGCGTCGAACACCGCGCACGAGTAGTCGCGCCGCTCCTTGATGTTGGGCGAGAACGCCGTCCGCCGCAGTGCCGCTCCCATCTCTTCCGCGATCGAGTGGAAGATGTTCTTGAAGACTTCCAGTTCCACCGCGTCGACCTTGCGCGCGCGCTTCATCGCGCACGAGTCTAGACCATCTTCGCCGTGTCATGCTGAGGCGCGCAGCGCCGAAGCATCTCATCGCCGACGATCTCACGCGCCCAGCGCCGAAGCATCTCATCGGCGACGATCTCACGCGCCCAGCGTCGAAGCATCTCACCGGCGACGATCTCACGCGCGCAGCGCCGAAGCATCTCACCGCCGACGATCTCACGCGCCCAGCGCCGCAGCATCTCGCCGGCGACGATCTGAGGCGCCCAGCGCCGAAGCATCTCATCGGCGACCAAGTTCCACCGCCGCCACTCCCGCAGAAACTTGTTGACTTCAAAACATATCGACCCCAATATCTAGCGTAGATCGACCCGCCCCTCCCACTGATGGGGCATGCAGAGTTCCACGGGCTCCGGGCTCGTTCGTGAGGGAGAAACTCCAACGAAGGAGGACGCGCGATGAAGAAGATGATGAAGAAGAAGAAAAAGAAGAAACACTAGTTCTGATGGCCGTGCGTGAGAGGACCTCCGCACGCCTAAGTCAAAAGGCCTCGGCCGCAAGCCGAGGCCTTACGTTTTCCTTCCGTGGCCCGTGGACCGTGGACTCGCTCACGGCACCTGCGGCGCCACTTCCAGTTTCTTGTCGCACGTTCCCGCCTTGGGATCCGCCGTCGTCGGCGTGCCGCTGTCGGTCAGGTCTTTGGCCAGCAGGGCATTCATCCACGGCTGCTCCGGCAGCGCCGGCGGCGTCAGCCAGCTCGGGTTGTCGAAGTCGAAGAACTCCAGGAAGTCGTCGGCCGCGTAGAAGCGGTCGCGCCCGCTCGGCAGCGCCGGGATCCCGAACCTCGACTCGATGAACGCCAGCACCGAGGTGTGCTCGCGCGCCGTGTGCGACACGTATCCCTTCTTCACCCACGGCGACACCACGATGAACGGCACCCGGAACCCGCTCTGCGTGAAGTTGTACGGCAGGTTCTCCGGCGCCGGTCCCTGCGTCAGGTCGGTGCTCTTGAAGATGGGCGCGATGCCGTCCGGATCCGGCACCGTCACCGGCGGCACGTGGTCGTAGAACCCGCCTCCCTCGTCGTACATCAGGATGAACACGCTCGACTTCCACGCCGCGCTCGCCATCAGCGCGTCCAGGATCTTCTTGGTTCGGTTCGCCCCCACCTGGAAGCCGTACTTGTTGCTCGGGTGCTCGTTGTATCCAACCTCTTTCACGGTCTGGTAGGGCTCCGACGGGTCCTGCTCGATGAACACCACCGGCGCCAGCAGCTCGTCGGCCTTGGGATCGGCGAGGATGGAGTAGAACTCGGCGATGTTGCGCACCCGTCCCACGGTGAGTTGCGCGTTCGTGTCCGCGGTACCGGGCGTGGTCCCACGCGTCCACACGTCGAAGTCGGCCAGGTAAACGGCGCCGTTCTGGAAGTAGTACTTCCACTTGATGCCGTGTTCCGTCATCCACTCGAAGAAGGTCTTCTGCGTCCAGCCGCCGTCCGGCACGGGATCCGGCCGGATGTGCCCGAAGCTCGTCCCCGTGAACAGGTACATCCGGTTCGGGATGGTCGGTCCCATCACCGACCCGAACATCCGGTCGCTGGTGGCGAACTGCGTCGCCAGTTCGTAGTAGTACGGCAGCTCTTGCTCGGTGTAGTACCCGAGCGACCGCGTGTACCGCGGGTCGATGGTCGAGCCCTGCGAGTCGCTCTGCTGCCTCACCCAGAAGTCCATCTGCCACGCGCCGTCCTTGCGGTGCGCGAAGAAGTGGCTCTCGTTCCACCCCGGGCTGGTGACGTCGGTGCACACCGTCGGCGTGTGGAACAGCTTGTACTTCGCGCCGTTGATGTCGGTGAAGACCTTGTTCAGGTCCGGCCCGTCGATGTCGCTCGCCGGCAGCCCGTGGACGCGCTGGCGGTACGCGCCCAGCTGCCCGAGGTAGTGGTCGAACGAGCGGTTCTCCTGCATGTAGATGATGATGTGCTTGATCTTCTGGTCCAGCCCGCCCGCCTGCACGACCGTGACGGTCGCGCTCGCCGTCGCGGTCGCCCCGCCGGAATCGGTCGCGGTCGCGGTGTAGGTCGTGGTCGCCGACGGCGTCACCTGCGCCGACCCGCTCAACCCGGAGCACGCCGCGCAATTCGAGATCGTCACGCTCGTCGCATGCTGCGAGTCCCACGTCAGCGTCGCGCTCTGCCCCGCCGTCACCGTCGCCGGCTCCGCGGTCAGCGAGACGCCCAGCTGTCCCGCGTCCGCCACCGTGATCGTCACGCTCGCCGTCTGCGTCCCGCCCGGACCGGTCGCCGTCGCGGTGTACGTCGTGGTCGCGCTGGGCGTCACGCTCTGCGTGCCGCTCGGCACCGCCACGCTCCCTACGCCCTGGTCGATCGTGATCGACGTGGCGTGCTCACTCGACCAGCTCAGCGTCGCGCTCTCTCCCGGCAGGATCGACGTCCGGTCCGCCGTCAGCGTGACCGTCGGCGCCACCTGGTTCACCGTGATGGTGATGCTGGCCCGCGTGCTCCCCGCCGAGTTCGTCGCCGTGAAGGTGTACGTCGTCGTGCTCGCCGGCGACACCGTCACCGAGCCGCTCAGCGGGAACGTCTCCGCGCCCTCGATCTCGATCGCGGGACTCACGCTCACGCTCGTCGCGTTCGCGCTCGACCAGCTCAGCGTCGCCAGCTCCCCCGCCGAGATGGTGGTGCGGTCGGCGCTCGCCGTGATGCTCGGCAGCGTGCCGTGCTGCGGTTCCGGCGACGGCGGCGTGCTGGCGCTGCCGCCGGCGCAGCCCGTCGCCGCGAGCGCCACTAGTATGAAGATGAAAAAGGAAGAACCGCGAAGGAACAGTCTCGGCCAGAGATTCGCTGATTTCACTTTTGCCCCAGGGGTACTTCAGGGCGATTAGAGGTGGCTGCTCTGGCCAGAGTTGTCTCTGGTTCCCCACCGTGGCGCCGCCGTCCCACCGCGTCCGGCCCGCGCCTCCCCCAGCAGTCTTTCCCTGGGAAAAAGCGTAGAATGACCCCATACACCGCCCGAAATGGGGTGACGCGCATCCAATCGGATGCGGGGTTCCATTCCCAAGGGAAACGTTCATCGATGAAGACTCGTCTGCTCCTGTTGCTGGCTCTCCTGTCCGCCGTTTCGCTCGCGCAAACCAAGCCGGCCACGCAGCAGCCGCCGCCCGCCGCCGGCGCCCAGCAGGCGCCCGCGCGCAGCCTCCCGCCCGACACCAAGGCCCCGCCTGCCAAGCCCTCGACCGAGCAGAAGCCCGACCAGGCCGCCGCCGCCGCGCCGCGCACCCCCGACAAGGCCCAGGCCTACTACCACTACTCGCTCGCGCATATCTATGAAGAGCTGGTCTCCATCTACGGACGGGCCGAGTTCGCGCAGAAGGCCATCCAGGAATACCGCCTCGCCATCGAGAACGACCCCACCTCCGAATATCTGAACGCCGGCCTCGCCGAGCTCTACGCCAAGACCGGCCGCATCCGCGAAGCCGTGCTGGAAGCCCAGGAGATCCTCAAGCGCGATCCCGACAACATCGAGGCGCACAAGCTGCTCGGCCGCATCTACCTGCGCTCGCTCGGCGACCTCCAGGCCGGCACCCAGTCGCAGCAGGTGCTCAAGCTCGCCATCGAGCAGTTCGAGCAGATCGCCCGCATCGACCCCAAGAATCCGGAGACCTTCCTGCTGCTCGGCCGCCTCTACCGCCTGAACAACGAGATGCTGAAGGCCGAAGGCGCGCTCAAGAAGGCCATCCAGCTCGACCCGCAGTCCGAGGAGGCCGTCACCACGCTCGCCTACCTCTACAGCGAGGAAGGCGACTCCGCCCGCGCCGTCGCCACGCTCAACTCCGTCCCGGAGAAGACCGGCAAGATCTGGGCGGCGCTCGGCTACACCTACGAGCAGCAGAAGGACTTCAAGAAGGCCGTCGACGCCTACAAGCAGGCCGTCGAGTACGACCGCGACAACCTCGACGCCCAGCGCGGCCTCGCCCAGAACCTGCTCAACGACGGCCAGACCCAGGCCGCGCTCGAGCAGTACAAGCAGATCGCCGACGCCGATCCCCAGGACGCGCAAGCCTTCCTGCGCATGGCGCAGATCTACCGCTCCACCGGCAAGTTCGATCTCGCGCTCGACAATCTCCGCAAGGCCGATGGCCTCACCCAGGACTCCGTCGAGGTCCCGTACAACATCGCGCTCGTCTACGAGGCGCAGGGGCGCTACGACGAAGCCGCCGCCGTCCTGCAGAAGCTCATCGACAAGCCGCCCGCCTCGCCCGCCGGCTACACCTCCGGCGAGCGCAACAACCGCAGCATCTTCCTCGAGAAGCTCGGCGCCATCTACCGCGAGCAGGGCAAGACCCCGCTCGCCATCGAGACTTTCAAGAAGATCCTCGCGCTCGGCGACGAGAACGCGCGCACCGGCTATCAGGCGCTCATCGACACCTACCGCGACAGC
>DATIBR010000069.1 GCA_035457425.1 Terriglobales bacterium | reverse complement strand
ACCTGAGCGACTTCCTCGCGCTCGTGCTCTCCTGGGTGGCGGTGTACATCGCGGCGCGGCCGCCGAGCGCGCGCCGCACCTACGGCTATCAGCGCGCCGGCGTGCTCGCCGCCTTCATCAACGCGCTCTCGCTCGTCGCCATCTCCTTCTACATCTTCTACGAGGCCGCGCGCCGCCTCTACCAGCCCGCCGACGTCCACCCCGGCCTGATGATGTGGGCCGCGGGCGCCGGCGTCGTGATGAACGCGCTCATCGCGCTCTTCGTCTACCGCGCGGGCGGCGACGTCAACCTCCGCAGCGTCGTGCTCCACGAGATCGGCGACACCGTCTCGACCGCGGCCGTGCTGGTCGGAGGCTTCTTCATCGCCGAAAGCGGCCGCAACTGGATCGACCCCGCGCTCTCCTTCGGCATCGGCGCCCTCATCCTGTGGTCGAGCTTCGGCATCATCCGCGAGACGCTCAACATCCTGCTGGAAGGCACGCCGCGCGGCATGGACCTGGCGCGCATCGAGGCCGCCATCCGCGCCGTCGCCGGCGTGAACGACGTCCACGACCTCCACGTCTGGTCGCTCGGCTCGGAATCCCACGCGCTCTCCTGCCACATCGCCATCGCCGACATCCCGACCTCGGCGAGCGAAGCCATCCTGCGCGCCGTCAAGGCAGCGCTGCACGCCCAGTTCGGCATCGACCACACCACCATCCAGTTCGAGAACGTCGTCTGCGACGTCGCCCACGGCTGCGTCGTCCCCGTCCGCGAGGTCGAAGGCGCGCCGGGACACACGCACTGAATCCAGCCGCGGAGCGGCGCCGGGCGAATAGCCCAGCGCTTCCGCGCTGGGTTCGCTCCCCCATTTAGAATCAGGAGTCGGCTTCAGCCGACGACACGAGATGAAGAAGGTCCTCCTCCCAGTGATCGCCGCGCTGCTGCTCGGGTGTGAGTCCGGCTCGCGGATCACGCTGTACTCCGCGCGACCATATCCGCCGAAGTCCGTGATCGCGGAGCGGGTCGAGGGTAGTTCTCCGTTCAAGGTTCGGATGTATCTCACCCCCGAGGAGCCGCGCGCCGAACAAGACGTCAAGTTCGAGTTCACGGTCCTCGAGACCGGCGTGCTCGTGCGCGACGCGCAGGTCCACGTCTCCCTCGTCATGCCCCTGATGGACATGGGCAAGAACGAGTTCGACGCCGCGGCAAGGCCGCCAGGTGTCTACGAAGGCAGCGCGAAGTTCACCATGGGCGACGAGTGGGAGGTCATCGTCACGGTGACCAAGGGCAAGAAGAAGGGCAAGCACATCTTCAACCTGCGCGTGCAGGAGTAAGCCAACGGAGTTGTGGCGCGCTCGCCCTCGCGCGCGCCTACTTCTGGGAGCGGCAAGCTGCTGCATCGAGTAGTAAGGATGCCGGAGGCGAAGCTGGGGAGCGACTACTTCTTGCCGGAGCGCGCCCCATCGGAGCGCGGCTCTTCGTAGCGGTCGACCGCGCGGTGCGCGATGCTGTTGATCTCCTCGAAGAAGGAGTGCGCGTGCTTCGCCTTGGAGAGCTCCGGCAGCTCGCTCTCGCGCAGGATGCGCAGCATCTCCGTCACCCGCTGCATGCGATATCCCTGGAGCGCGCTCTTCAGGTCCTGCGGGCTGGTCGAGGTCGCTTCGATGTACGACCACAGGAAGTGGCGCATGTTGTCGACCACGCTCTTCAGGTCGTTCATCAGCTCGCCGTCGACCAGCTCGTCGATCACCGCGCTGCGTTCCCCGGAGGCGCCGTGCGCCACGCGGTCGAGCTCCTTCTGCAGGACCCGCAGGTCCTCGGTCACTCGCTGCACGCGCTCCCGGATGTCGCTCAAAGCAAAGGCAAAGTACCACAGGGCAGCCGCTTTGACACCGCATTTCGCGCGCCCTCTGATAAGCTTGGTGTTACTGAAACGTTCCTGAAGGAACCCACATCTAACCTTATATGTCGTGGCTCAAGGACAATCTGCGTTTCCTGACTGCTGTCCAGTTGCTGCCCGCGCTGGAAAGCGGTGAGGAGACCCTGGTCGGCGGCCAGGCGGTGCTCGAGGGCGTGATGATGCGCTCGCCGCACGCGTGTGCCATCGCCGTCCGGCGGCCCGACGGCGGCATCGCCACCCATTCCGAATCCGTCGAGCGCCCGAGCGAGAAGCACCAGTGGCTCGGCTGGCCCGTCATCCGCGGCGTCGCCACGCTCGGCCAGGCCATGGCGCTCGGCTTCCGCGCCCTCAAGTTCTCCGCCAACGTCGCGCTCGAAGACGCCGCCAAGGCCGAGGGCGTCAAGAAGGTCGAGATCTCCGGCTGGATGGCTGCCCTCAATGTCCTGCTCTCCGTCGGCTTCTTCATCGTCTTCTACAAGATGATCCCGGTGTACGCCACGCAGGGCCTGGCAAAGTTCTTCCCGTCGTTCGAAGGCCACGTGATGTTCAACGTGGTCGACGGCGTCATCCGCCTCTCCCTGTTCCTGCTGTTCATCTGGGGCGTCTCGCTCTGGGCCGACATCCGGCGCGTCTACGAGTACCACGGCGCCGAGCACAAGACCGTCTTTACCTTCGAGGACAAGAAGCCACTCGCCATCGCCGAGGCGCAGAAGTATTCCACCTTCCATCCGCGCTGCGGCACCAGCTTCCTGATGACGGTGATGCTCATCTCCATCGCCTTTTACATGCTGTTCCCGGTGCACACGCTGTGGGCGCGCATCCTGCTGCGCATCGCGCTGCTGCCGGTCATCGCGGGCGTCTCCTACGAGATCATTCGCTTCGCCGCCAAGCGCCGCCAGTCGCTGTTCGCGATGATGACCAAGCCCGGACTCTGGCTGCAGCGCATCACCACCAAGCCGCCCGCCGACGCCCAGGTCGAGTGCGCCATCCGCGCGCTCGACGAAGCCATGGTGCTCGAGAAGCAGCGCGGCGGCGAGTTGGTCATCGCTTAGCGGGTCCCGCCCGCATACTTCGCACCTTTCCGTCCGCAATCCTGAAAAGAATCTAGAATCAAGAGGACCGCCGGCAGGCGGTGTGCACAATGTTTGATCGTTTAGAGCAGATTGAAAAAAAATACGAAGAGCTGACCAGCGCCCTGTCTTCACCGGACGTGATGCAGGACTCTGCCAAGTACCAAAAAACGGCGAAGGCGCACGCGGAAGTCAGCGCGATCGTCGAGCGCTATCGCGAGTACAAGGATCTGAAGCGCGGCATCGCCGAGAGCAAGCAGATGCTCGCCGACGAGAGCGACGCCGAGCTGCGCGCGATGGCGCAGGAAGAGCTCACCAGGCTGGAGGCGCGCGTCGGCGGCGTCGAAGACGAGCTCAAGCGCCTCCTCCTCCCCAAAGATCCCAACGACGACAAGAACGTCGTGCTCGAGATCCGCGCCGGCACCGGCGGCGACGAGGCCTCGCTCTTCGCCAAGGAGATGTTCCGCGCCTACACCCGCTACGCCGAGACGCAGCGCTGGAAGGTCGAGATCCTCTCCAGCTCCGACTCCGGCGTCGGCGGCTTGAAGGAAGTCATCGCCATCGTCGAAGGGAAAGGCGCCTACTCGCGCCTGAAGTACGAGTCCGGCGTGCACCGCGTGCAGCGCGTCCCCGAGACCGAGCAGCAGGGCCGCGTCCACACCTCGGCCGTCACCGTCGCCGTCCTGCCCGAAGCCGAAGACGTCGACGTCAAGATCGAGGCCAAGGACATCCGCATCGACACCTTCTGCTCCTCCGGTCCGGGCGGGCAGTCGGTCAACACCACGTACTCCGCCGTGCGCATCACCCACCTGCCGACCAACACCGTGGTCAGCTGCCAGGATGAGAAGTCGCAGATCAAGAACCGCGAGAAGGCGATGCGCGTGCTCCGCTCGCGCCTCTACGAGATGGAGCTCGAGCGCCAGCAGAAAGAGCTGGCCAAGGAGCGCAAGGCGCAGGTCGGCTCCGGCGACCGCAGCGAGAAGATCCGCACCTACAACTTCCCGCAGAACCGCGTCACCGACCACCGCATCGGCATGACCGTCCACCAGCTCAGCGAGGTCATGGACGGCAAGCTCCAGCCCTTCATCGACGCCCTCATCGCGCACTACCAGGCCGAAAAGCTGAAGCAGGAAGCCACCGTCACCGCTTGATGGATGTTGGGTAGGCGCCGGCGACTCGCCGGCGCAGATCTTCCATGAGACTCGACGCCGCCCTTCGCCGCGCTGTCCGCACGCTGGAAGCCAACGACGTCGGCTCGCCCCGCATGAACGCCGAGACCCTGCTCATGTTCGTGCTCGGATGCGACCGCGCCTATCTCTACGCCCACCCCGAGCGCCAGCTCACCGGCGACGAAGAGAACCGTTACAACGCCACCATCACCGAGCGCGCCACCGGCAAGCCCTCGCAGTACATCACCGGCCACCAGGAGTTCTGGGGCCTCGACTTCATCGTCAGCCCGGCCGTGCTCATCCCGCGTCCCGAGACCGAGCACGTGGTCGAGACCGTGCTTGACCTCGCGCAGGCGCATCGCTTCGAGCGCGTCGCCGATATCGGCACCGGCTCCGGCTGCCTCGCCATCGCGCTCGCGCAGGAGCTGCCGCGCGCCCGCTTCTCCGCCGTCGACATCTCGCCCGAAGCCCTCGAGATCGCGCGCGCCAACGCCGCGCGCCACCAAGTGAGCCAGCGCATCGACTTCCGCGCGAGCGATCTGCTCGCCGCGCTGCCCGAGACCGCCTTCGACCTCGTCGTCTCCAATCCGCCCTACGTCGGCGAGAGCGAGCGCGACAAGGTGCAAAAGCAGGTCCGCGACTTCGAGCCCAAGGTCGCCGTCTTCTCCGGCCGGCAGGGGCTCGACATCTATCGCCGCCTCATCCCCCAGGCCCACGCCGCGCTCCTCCCTGGCGGATGGCTCGTCATGGAAATGGGCTACTCGGTCGAGCAGCCCGTCCGCGACCTCCTGGCGGAATGGTCTAACATCCGCGTTACCTATGACTTACAGGGGATCCCGCGCGTCGTCGCCGCGCAAAGGCCCTAGCGCTGTTACCTTCGGCCACGCCCATGTTCCCGCGGCACCCGCGCCTGGGGGGATCTTCCCCACCGGGGCGCGCGGCGGTATTGTTCGTCCGTTATGCGTACGACGACATGCGCTCCCCGCTTCAGCCTGTCGCTGCCGGTCCGCTACCGGGTCGCCGGTGAGCCGGGCTGGCAGACGGCGAAGACCCGCAACCTCAGCACCAGCGGCGTCCTGTTCCGCACCCGCCAGATGCTCGCCTCCGGCACCGAGATCGAGCTCGAGATCGAGCTCAACGACCTGTTCCAGGCGAACCTGGCGCGCGGTACCGGCCAGGTCGTGCGCTACATGAAGGACGAGAGCGGCCGGCAGGACGGCTGGTTCATCGCCGTGAAGTATCGCCAGTACCGGTTGGAACGGAAGCCCGAGCCGAAGTTCCCCGCCCCTCTCCCCAAGCGGCTCCCGTTCGCGCCCACTCCGACGCGCGCGTAAACCCCAATCCACCACAGACACGCCGAGACGCAGAGGGACTCAGAAATGTGTTCCTCTGTGCCTCGGTGTCTCTGTGTCTCGGTGGTGGGGATTGCCTTTAGAAGTTCGGTACTTCCTGGATCGCCCGCAGCTTCCAGCGGTCCTCGGCCACCGACATCAGCACGTAGTAGTGCGCGGTCACGTCTTCGCGCTGGATCACCTTGTCGCCGTCCAGGATCTCGCGCGTGAGCTGCGCGGTGTCGCGCAACTGCATCGCGGAACCGTCCGGCGAATAGAAGACCGCCTCGAGCTGGTGTCCCTTGTCGGTGTAGCGCACCTTGATCCCGGCCTGCTTCTGGTCGGCGATGGCTTGCGCGAACTGGTCGCGCGCGCGCCCCACCAGCCCGGCGTCGAGCGCGTTGACGTCGTTGTTGCGCAGGCCCGCGCTCAGCGCGTCCCACGCCGCGGCATAATCCCGCGTGATGGCTTTCTCGGTGGTGTCTTCGACCTCGCGCGGCTGCGCGCCCTCGGCCTGGAGCGTGACGTTCGCCTTGGCGTCGGCCGCGAACGCGCGCCGCGCCAGCGGCGCCACGCCCGAGGCGAACAGCGCCAGCCCCGCGCACAGGATCGTCAGGCGTACCATGCGTCGCTTCACTGCCCACCTCCGCCGACCTGGAGCTCATTCCCCATCACGACTCCCGCGGCCACGGAGAGCGTCCCTTGGTCGTTGGGCAGCTCGGCGCGCGCAAAGCCTTTCTTGATGCGCGAGTCCACCGTCGTGCGGCGGCCCTTCGCGTCCAGCAGCGAGAACGTGACGATCGTGCCGTCGGGCACCGCGTTGCCGGAGCAGTCGCGGATGGGCGCCGTCTCGACCACGATGCCCTTCTCCGTCCGCTGCGCCACCCGCATCGAGAGATTGCACGGCTCCCCGGCGGTCTGCTGCACCACGCGGTTCACCTTCACCTCGCCCACCGACGCCACGAACTGCGCCGCGCCTTCCTTCGACGCCGAGTTCATCCGCGTCCACGCGATCCCGTTCTTCGTCTCCACCGTCTGCGACGCGTTGGTCCCCTGCACCGAGAGCTCGAACTTCACCGCCGTCGGCTGGAGCACCAGGTTCCTGAATCCGTCGAATACGAACGCGACGCCCGAGATCACACCCGGCTTCGCCGTCGGCACGCGCGACGGCCGCGCCAGGAACGCGATCTCCCCCGGCTTTGCCGGGGTCACGAAAAAGCTCGCCTGCTCGCCCGAGCTCAGGAGCACCGTGTAGCGCCCCGCGACGCGCAGCTCTTCCGCCTTCAGCTCGATCGGCTCGCCGAGTTTCACTTCGCGCTTGGCGACGTGCCCCGGCCCCACCAGATACAGGGTCGCGGAACCCGAGCCCGAGGTCGGAATGCTCACCGCGTTCCCGGCAACCACGTTCTGTGGCGCCGGGAGGTCCGCCGCGGCCGCGAGGCCGCCGAGCGCGAGCAGTAGAGTGAGGATCACCGGCGCGCGCATCGCTATTGCACCCGGTCGATGGAGTACTGGTTGACGGTCACGCGATACGAGTGGACGTTGGCCGCGAGGTCGTCGCGCACGTCCACCGAGAACGGCACCGGCGTCTGCGGCAACAGCGCCTTGTCGGAGTACGCGTCCGAGACCCAGATCACGCGGCCCGCGTCGTCGTAATACGTCGCCAGCACGTGCGGGATGTTCACCGTCTGCCCGCTCTGGTTGACCAGTTCGCCGCGCAGCACCGTGCGGCCGCTCGCGTCTTTTTCCAGCCGCTGGTGCAGCACGCCGATCACCGGGTCCGCCGAGGCGGGGATGAGCAGCGACGCCGGCTGCATGCGCACGCTCTGCACGTCGCTCAGCTTCGTCTTCGGGAAATCGATGCGGTACGGCGAGATCTCGCTCGGCAGCAGCGTGTGCGACACCTTGTCGAAGCTCGTCTCCTCGCCCAGCGTCTTGCCGTCTTTGCCCAGCAGCGTCGCCCCCACCGAGACGAATCCCGGCACCGTGTCCTCATTGCGCACTTCGCCCATGATGACCACGCTGCCGTCTTTCTCGACCGCGTTCATCGAGAGGATGCGGATGCGCGGCGACTCCACGTTCTGCGCGCCCCAGTCCTCGTCCGCTCCGCGCCGGATGATGTCCCAGCGCAGGTAGTTCACCGGGATGACCTGTGGCGGCAGGTTCGCCTGCTTCTCCGATTCCCATAGGACCTTCCAGTCGCTGCCTTCTTTCGCGACTTTCAGGTCGCGCGTGTCGAACATCGGGCCGACCGCGGTCGACCACTTCGTGGTCGCGCGCACCGTCGCCTGGTTGTCGTCCGAGCGCAGCACCTTCGTCTCCACGCTCTCGATCTTCGAGTAGGTGCGCAGCGACCCATCGCGCCCGTTGATGTCCTTCGTGAAAGTCTGCTGGTCCACGTTCGCCGAGGGCGAGACGTACGTGTACGCGCCGGCGAGGTCGTTGCTCTTCACCTTCTCGAACAGCGAGCGCACCGCGCTTTCCGGCGTGCGCGCGGGAGTGAATCTTGCGGAGTGCACCGTGCCGGCGGCCACCAGCACCACCAGCACCACGAACATCACGATCGCTAACACATGGCCCTTCATCTCAGTTCGCCTCCCGCAGAGTGGCGGCGGAGGCAGCCGCGCTCGGGAATTCCACCGTCTCGGCGACGCGCCGCCGCTCCGGCAGCGCCACCACCAGGAAGATCGCGAACAGGCTGCTCAGCATCGGCAGCGTGCCCCACATCATTCCCTGCCATCCCGGCACGCTGACGCCGAAGTCGAGCTTCCGCGCCGGCGGCACGTCGTCTTTCACCCACAGCGTCACGTTGCCGTTGTCATACACCTCGGCCTGCCGCCAGCCCGCGAACGCCAGCAGCGGCTCGTAATACCGGTCGCGCACGAACACGTACTTCAACCCGTATTGGTTCGCGTGCTTCAGCATCGAGCGCAGCGCTTCCATGCCCGCCGTCCCGAAATACTTCGCGTTGTAGAGCTGTCCGGCGCCGGAAGCCTGCAACTCGGGCAGCAGGCGCGCCGAGTTGTAGTCGCCGTCCACGCTCGACGCGTCCACCTCGCGCGACACGCGCGCGAACTGGTTGCCGAACCCGAGCGTCATCCACCGGAACTTCGTGTGCCCTTCGTTCTGCAGGAAGCTGACGACCTGGTCCACCTTGAAGGGCGACGAGTTGATCGGCCGGTAGTACGTCCAGCCGACCGCCAGCGCGCACGTGAACACCGCGGCGACCGCCAGCCCGGCCGGCGCGAAGCGCGGCATCCGCCGGATCAGTTCGCTCGCCAGCAGCCCGACGATGGGCAGCGTCATCAGCGTCGCCCAGAACGTGAAGCGCTCGTACGTGAGCACGTTGAAGAAGTCCACTCCCGCCAGCGCCTTCGGGATCGTCCCGAGCAGCACCTGCGCCACCGGCGTGGTGCCCCCCAGACCGATCAGCAGCGTGAGGAACCATCCGAAGAACAGCGGCCGCAGCCGCGCGTTCGAGCAGCCGCGCAGGAACACGAACGGCAACGCGAGCAGCAACAGGCCGTGCGGGATGACCCAGAAGTTCATGCCGCTCGCCGGATTGAGGATGTAGTTGTCGCGCGACCCGTGCGGGATGGGAACCTGTCCGGTCGCCGCCTGCGGCGCCATGAACAGCGGCAGCAGCACGACGATGATCCCAACCACCACCACCAGCGTGAACAGCGCGGCGCGCATGATAGGCGCGGCGCCCGTCTTGCGGTCCTCGCGGCGCGCGTCGGCGGCGGCCAGCCACAGCACCGGCCACGCGAACAGCACCATGCCGAAGATCATCGTGACGTGGTGCACGGCGGCGGCGGCCACCGAGATGGCCACGCCTTTCAACAGCGCGCTGAAGCGCGCGTCCCGCGCCCAGTCATAGAAGAACGGCAGCGCGTTCAGCGTGAGCGCCGCCGCGAACGTCGTGGGCAGCTGCCCCGACTGGTACACCAGCAGCGCCAGCGACCCCAGGAAGATGCTCCCGATGGCGGCGTAGCTGGCGGAGCGCTCGTCCACCCAGAGCCGCGCATAGCGGAACACCCCGACCGGCAGCAGCAGCACCACGCACAACTGCACGAACATGTAGGCCAGCGGCAGGCCCAGCACGTGCGAGAACAGCGCGATCCACTGGTGCGCCAGCGGCGGATACGTGGTCTGCGAGAAGCCGCCGTACCACTTTTCATTCCACGGGTTGAACCAGTGCCCCGCGTAGTGCGACGCGAAGAACATGTGCGTGTTCGCGTCGTAGGAGGTCACTGGCAGCTGCATCAGCAGCAGCGGGCCGTGCACCGCGAGCGCGAGCAAGATGATCGCGCCCAGCGTCAGCGCTCGGCCGGTCGAGACAGGGGAAGTCGGGTTCAAGGATGCCTCCGCGTTCAGCGTTCGTGGCGGCTTGTGAATGCTCGGACCCAGGGGTCCCGGCGGACTTGCGCGTGCCGGGCTGGAGTCAGACCTTCAGGAGCAGTTTGGATTCCCAGAGTAGCTGCCGGGTTTTCTTATCGGCAGCTCCTTCCACACCCGTCACCAAATCACCCTGTGGGTACTTCTGAGGCAACACGCGGCACCCAGCTTCCCTCTTACAGCAGTGCTGCCGCTGCTTTCGCTCCCAGGAGCAGCGGATTGCGAGTGAAAGGCAGCAGTGACTCTGGCAGCCCGCTTGCGAGAGGACGGTTGCCACACGCCTGTGCGAAGAGTGGTCCCGTGAAAAAAATCTGCAGCTGTGCCCTTTTCTGTTCCCTGTTATTGGCTGCGTTCCCCGCCGCGGCCCAGACCTTCGAGATCGGCGGCAAGTCCACCTCCGCCGGCGAGAAGAAGAAGACGCCTGCCGGTAAGAAGTCCAAGGGCGGCTCCTCCGCCGCGCCTTCCTCCGGCCTGGGCTGGGGCGCCTCCATCGACGTCACGCGCGACGCCCGCGCCGCCGAGCAGGCCATCAAGCGCGGCAACACCGCGCAGGCCGCCATGTACGCCGAACGCGCCGTCAAGAAGGCGCCGCAGAACCCGCGCCTCTGGTTCCTGCTGGGCTACACCTCCCGCCTCGCCGGCCGTTACGGCCAGTCCGTCCAGTCCTACCAGAAGGGCCTCTCCATGGAGGGCCGCTCCGCCGAAGGTCTCTCCGGTCTTGCTCAGACTTACGCCAAGATGGGCCGCCGCGACGAAGCCAAGCGGCTGCTGACGCAGGCCATCGCCGCCGCTCCCAAGAACATCACGAACTACCTTGTCCTGGGCGAGATGCAGATCCAGTCCGGCGAGTTCCAGACCGGCCTCAACACCTTGCAGCGCGCCGAAGCCATGAAGCCTTCCTCGCACACCGAGCTGCTGATGGCCGTCGCGTACATGAAGCTCAAGCAGATGGACCGCGCCAAGGCCATGCTCGCCAAGGCCAAGGCGCGCGACCCCAAGAACGTGCAGATCTTCCGCGCGGTCGCCAACTTCCAGCGTGAAGAGAAGGATTACAACGCCGCCATCGCGACCTTGAAGTCCGCGCCCCGCATGACTCCCGAACTGCTCGGCGACCTCGGCTTCACCTACGAGATGGCCGGCAACCTGAAGGAATCGGCGGCCTGCTACCAG
>DATIBR010000068.1 GCA_035457425.1 Terriglobales bacterium | reverse complement strand
ACCCAGACCAGTAGGATGGTCCCCAAGCCGAACGCCGAGCCCACCAGGGAGGCCGAGAAGATGACCAGCACCGTGAGCTTCACGCCCAGGAAGGCGCCCACCATCGCCATCAGCTTGACGTCGCCGAATCCCATGCCCTCCACGTTGCGCGCGCGCAGGTAGATCCAGCCCGCGCCGTAGATGAAGGAAGCGCCCAGCGCGGCGCCCATCACCGCATCGGCGAACCAGAACAGCCGCGCCGAGAGGTTCGACGATACCGGCAGGTCGCCGAGGAAGGGCAGGAGCTTGGCCGCCAGGTCATCCACCGGGACGAAGAGACTGAACATCAGGCCAAGCGCGATGCCTGGCAGCGTGAGCTTGTCGGGCAGCAGGTGAGTCTCGGCGTCGGTGAAGATGAGCCCGACGAGCAGGAAGCCGAAGGTCGCGAACTTGAGCGCCGCGACCGTCAGGCCGAACGTCAGGAAGACCGCGACGAAGGTCACCGCCGT
Organism: Terriglobales bacterium; assembly: GCA_035457425.1. Classification (NCBI taxonomy): domain Bacteria; kingdom Pseudomonadati; phylum Acidobacteriota; class Terriglobia; order Terriglobales; species Terriglobales bacterium. The sequence goes on along the minus strand of DATIBR010000068.1, from coordinate 4,746 downwards.
CAGCAACTCGACCAGCGCGTAGCGTCCCGAGATGGGCGCGCGGCAGCTCCGGCAACGCCCGCGGAGGATGAGCCAGCTCAGCACCGGGATGTTGTCGTACGCGCGGATGGGAGCGTCGCAGCGCGGGCACGCGGAGCGCCGCAGCACCAGCGGCAGCCCGCGCGGGATGCGGTGGATGACCACGTTCAGGAAGCTGCCGAACGTCAGCCCGAACAGGAACACCAGGACGACGGTGGCGACGAAGATGGGGTCCCCGAAGTTGAGATTCGCGTTGAGCACAGCCGTGATCTGGAGGGGGAGCTGTGCTGATTATAGGATGGAATCAGGCGCTCTTGCGGGCCGCGGGTTCCTGGAAGCGCATCAGCTCGCCCGCCAGCGCCGGAGCCCCTTCCATGGGGGGCGGGGTCTGCCCCGTCCAGTTCACTCGGCTGCGATTCGCGAGCCGGGTCTCAGCGGGCAGGGTGCGCCAGCCGGCCCCGTCTTCCTCGCGGATGGCGACGTTGTAGCACGTCGCCGGCTCTTCATCGTCGCTGCGGTCCTTGAACTCCAGCAGCGAGGTCTCCAGCGCCTCGCTCAGGGCCTCGTTGGGCTGGAGGCACAGGATCCAGTCATTGCGCGCGTCCATCACGTACGCGCCGGGCTCCACGCCGGGCAGCCCCTTCTTGACCGACGCGCCGTGCTTGCGCGCGACCTTGAGGGTCTCGTCGGAGGAGTCGTGGTCGACGACGATGATCTCGTCGCAGGGGCGGAGCGAGTCGAGCGCGCGCCCGATGCGCAGCTCGTCGTTGTGCGCGTGCAGGATGGCGCTGATCTTGGGCATGGCTCCTCCGCTCCCGAGCAGGTTTCGATGCTACGCTTTGGGCAAGAAAAATCCCACCCGCTGTGAGACGAATACGCAGCGGGTGGGATCGTCGTTCCGTTACCGGCGCTTCAGGACGGGTCGATCGGAATCCTCGGGCGCCTGGTTCTCCACCGTGCCCGACATCTGGCCCGGGCTGGTGTTGCGCGCGTTGGCCGCGACGGTGACCGGCTGCTCCAGGCGGAAGTTCAGCACCTGCTCGGGCGTCACGTGGATCTGCTCGCCCTTGGTGATGGCCTGCACGCCGGTGCCGGCCGCCGCGCCCGCGCCCGCGCCGATGGCCGCGCCCTTGCCGCCGCCGGCGATCGCGCCGATGATGGCGCCCAGCGCGGCGCCGCCGCCGATGGTGGCCGCGGTACGCTTGCCGCGCGACCCGCCTTCCTTGGTCCACTGGCTGGTGGCGATCGAGTACGTATGGCCGCTGTAGCTCACGCGCGTCAGCTCCAGCGCAAGCTGTGACTTGCCCTTGAAGTGGCCGGCGCTCGCCAGGTCGACCACGCGGCCCTCGATGTCGGCGTTCGCCGGGATCGCCACGCGGTCATCGACCACGATGGGCGAGTCGAGCGTCGCGCGGAAGCGGTCGCCGACCTGGTTCTTGTCGGAATCGACCGGGTCCAGCATGCGCACCGACAGCGTGGTGCCCGCCGGGATCTCGACCGGGGGCGGGGGTGGAGGTGTCGCCGGAGTGTTCGCCGCCGACGAGCTGTTGGAATAAGACGGGGCCGTCTGCGAGTTCGAGGCGCGCGTTGTCGTGTCGCTATAGGTGCGCGACCGCGCGGTGTACGGGCTGCGCCTCCCCGGCGCCGCGGCCTGCTGCTGCGGCATCGCTTCTGCCGGCTGCTCAATCGCCGCCGACTGGTCGCTCACGGTCAGGTTATTGACGACGGTCCGGACGCCTTCCACCTGCGCCGCGTCATTCGCCGCGGCGGCGCGTTCCATCTCGTTGTTCACGCTGCCGCTGAGCGTGACCACGCCGTTGGCGACGTTCACGCCCAACTGCTTGTTGGCGACGGCGAAATCGCTCTGGATCTTCTGCTGGACCTCGCTCGCCAACTGCGCGTCGCTCTTGCTCTTCGAGCAGCCGGCGGCAAGCGCGACCACGAGCGCCAACGCCAGCAGCCAAAGGCCCGCTTTACGGTATGCCTTCATACTTCGCTCCTGATGACTCAGACCCGGAAATGGGGTGGATGCCTGGTTACTTAGATGCAGAGTTGCCCCTCACGACTGCCCGTCCCACATCTGTAAACCCGCAGGCGCCCGTTCCGGCGCGCTTTGTGGTAAAAAATCTCACCGCAAAGGGACTAAGGCTCCCTACGGCCGAAAGGACACCTGCAGGACATAATGGGCATCTTCGTCGAGCGCAACAACTTCTCTCCCGATGACGGCCGTTTTCAGTACTACGTCGGCCTGAAGCCGAATACCGCCAAGGAAGAACTGGAGGTCCAGACCAGGGTGCCGGTCGAGGTGGCGGTCTCGGTCTCGGAGACGGGCGACCTGGTGGACCTCGCCTTCGAGATCCCCAAGAAGTGGCGCAGCGACCATGCCCTCGCCTACCTGAAGAAGAACGAGCAGGTCCACTACGTCGACCCGCGCGTCTTCATCGCCTTCACCGGCTCGAGTGGCGACGCGGTGCTGGCCGCTCCGGCGAACCTCGAGATCGACGCCGCGGGCCGCATCATCGGCGTGGACATCCACTAGAAGCCGGCCCCCAAGGACGCGCAGGTCTCACGCAAGACACCAAGGCTCGTTGCGGTCCTTTGTGTTCCCTTGGTGTCCCTGGCGGTTCTGCTTTCCTTGCGCGGGGTTACGCCATGGAAGCCGCGGCGCGCGCGCCGGCTTCCTGCCGGGCGCGGCGGATGTCGTTGACGTCGCCCATCGCGATCAGCACGCTGCCGGGCGCCAGCCGCAGCGTGTCGGCCGGATTGGGGATGAACTGGTTGTCGCCGAAGATGTTCTTCACCGCCATCACCAGCAGGTTGAAGCGCTGGTGCATCTTGAGCTCGCCGATGGTCTGCCCCGCCCAAGGCGACCCGGCGGGCACTTCGATGTCCTCGATGCGCAGGGTGCGCGACTGCTCGCGCAGCATCAGGTCGAGGAAGCCCACCACGTGCGGGCGCAGCGCCTCCGACGCCAGCCGCAGCCCGCCGATGCGGTTGGGCGAGACGGTGGAGTTCGCGCCCGCTTTCGTCATGCGGTCGGCGAATTTCGGGTCGGTGTAGCGCGCCACGATCCGGATGTCGTCGCGCACCTGCCGCGTCATCACGATGATGACCAGGTTGTCCTTGTCGGAAGAGAGTGCGGCGATCAGCCCGCGCGCGCGGTCGATGCCGGCCTGCGCGATCACTTCCTCGTCGGTGGCGTCGCCGGCCAGGATCAGGACGTTGTCCGCGCCCTCGCCGTGGTGCTCGCGGAATCTCTTGATGACCTCGGCGTTGCCCTCGATCACCACGAAGTCGGTGCCGGTCTTCTGGAGCTCCTCGACGGCGAAGCGCCCCGTGTCGCCCAGTCCGCAGATGATGTAGTGGTTCTTCAGTTCGCTGATCCGTTTCTGCATCTTGCGTCTCCAGAAGATGTTCGTGATCTCGCCTTCCACCAGGAAGGCCGTGACGACCGAGAACACGTACACCGTGATCGTGACCCCGAACAGCACGACGAACATGTTGAAGACGCGCAGGGCAGGGTGGTGCGCCGTCTCCACGATCTCGCCGTACCCCACCCCCGCCAGCGTGATGACCGCCATGTACAGGGCCTGCAGCAGCGTGACCTCGGGCCCGCCGATCAGGCGGTACCCGGCGACGCTGAAGGCGGTGATCACCAGCAGCGCCGCGATCGCGTATTGCAGTCTTCGACGGAGGTCCATGGGGGCGCGCCTGGCGGCCTTCCAACACTCACCAGGATGGGGAAAAGTAGCGCGATTCTAGCACAGTTGCAGATTGGTTAACCCCGCAGAACTCCAGCGGAAATCTACCAAGGAATGGGTGAGGCCGGAGCGAGCGCCGGACTGCGCGAGCAGAGGCCGAGGGGCGACGCAGCCGAGGTGAGCCCGCCGCGGCGGGCGAGCCGACAGCGTTGCGGCGACCCTGGAAGCAAAGAAAACGGCCCCGCGCTGGTTGGCGCGGGGCCGGTTAGTCTGCAACAACAGCAGAAGCGGATCTTAGAAGATCAGCTTCAGGCCGAACGTCATGTTGCGGCGGTTGCTGCCGTTGAAGTAGTTGTTCATCGCCGAACCACCGTCGACGAGCATACCGTCCTCGATGAACGGATCAGGCACGCCGCGGAACTGACGGTTGAAGACGTTGAACGCCTGCGCTTCGAACCGGAGGCTGAAGCGCTCGGTGATCTTCGTCGACTTGACGACCGTGAGGTCCGTGTTGTTCCTGGTCTGGCCACGGAGCGTGTTGCGCCCGATGCCCAGGTACGGGCTACCGAAGAACAACGCCGCCTGCGGTTCGTTCATGATCCAGTGCACGTCCGACGCCGAGATCGGAGCGCCGCTGTAGTACTCGCTCAGACCGCAGTCCGCCAGCGTGTAGTCCGTGCAGAAACCGACCGTGTCGAGCGCTGCACCGGGGTTGCTCAGGATCGGACGGCAGTTGCTCACAGAGCTGAAGAACGCAGCCTGGAAGCTGGCCTGGCAGTACTCGGTGCCGCCCCAGTTGAAGATAGCCGGGGTGAACACCTGACCGCTCAGGTACTGGTAGATGCCGTTGAGCTGCCATCCACCGAGGATATGACCGATCACGCCTTCCTGGTTCTTGTAGAACGGGAAGTCGTAGATCCAGCTCACGTTGAAGTTGTGCGGATACGACGTGCCGCTCACACCACGCTCCGGAACATCGACCGCGAACGGATTCATTGCGTCCGCGACCGTGTTGCCACCGCCGAAC
>DATIBR010000067.1 GCA_035457425.1 Terriglobales bacterium | reverse complement strand
CTGCGGATCTCGGTCGAGTAAGCCGCATCGCAGTCTGCAAGGCCGCCCCATGCGGGCGGCCGTTGCTGTTTGCAAGGCTTATCCGCGCCGTCCACCCGCTTCTCTGCCCTGTGCTATGCTCGAAAACTCGGGCCAAGGCAGTGGCATCTTCTGTTTGTTTTCTCGCACTGAGTAGACGCCGATGAAAGACACCCTAGCGGTCCTACTTGCCGGAGGCGCAGGCGAACGCCTGTATCCGCTGACGCGCGACCGCGCCAAGCCGGCGGTGACCTTCGGCGGCATCTACCGCATCATCGACGTCACGCTCTCCAACTGCATCAACAGCGACCTGCGGCACGTCTACATCCTCACCCAGTACAAGGCGCTCTCGCTCAACCGGCACATCCGTGAGGGCTGGAACATCGTGGCGCGCGACCTGGGCGAGTTCGTCGAGATCCTGCCGCCGATGAAGCGCGTGAGCGAGAACTGGTACCTGGGGACGGCGGACGCGGTCTACCAGAACATCTACTCCATCGGCGCGGAGCAGCCGCGGCACGTGCTCATCCTCTCGGGCGACCACATCTACAAGATGAACTACGAGCGGATGCTGAAGCAGCACAACGACGCCGGCGCCGACGTCACGCTCGCCACCATCCTGATCGACCCGAGCGAGACCTACCGCTTCGGCGTGGTGGCCATCGACCGCGAGTCGCGCGTGGTGGGCTTCCAGGAGAAGCCGCAGCAGACCGACCTGCGCTCGCCCTACAACCCGCGCATGGTCTCGGGCTCGATGGGCGTCTACCTGTTCAACACCGACGTGCTCATCCCGGTGCTGCTCAAGGACGCCGAGGACCCCAACTCGTCGCACGATTTCGGGCACGACATCCTGCCCAAGATGGTGGACGACTACAAGGTCTACTCCTACAACTTCGTCGACGAGAACAAGAAGGAAGCGCTGTACTGGCGCGACGTGGGGACGCTGGAGGCCTACTACGAGGCCAACATGGACGTGGTGTCGGTCTCGCCCGTGTTCAACCTGTACGACAAGGAGTGGCCCATCCGGACGCACCAGCGGCAGTATCCGCCGGCGAAGTTCGTGTTCAACGAGCCGGAGCGCACCGGCACGGCCATCGATTCCATCGTCTCGAACGGATGCATCGTCTCGGGCGGCGTGGTGCGGCGCTCGGTGCTCTCCCCCGACGTGCGCGTGAACTCCTACAGCGAGGTCGACGACTCCATCATCTTCTCGCACGTGAACATCGGGCGGCACTGCCGCATCAAGAAGGCCATCATCGACCGCGACGTGCACATCCCCGAGGGTTCGGTCATCGGCTTCGAGCCCGAGGCCGACCGCCAGCGCTATTTCGTCACCGATAGCGGCATCACCGTCGTCACGCGGGACTACTCGCTATTCGAGAGCCCGGTCGCCGTTGACTACTTCACCAGCGAATAGCCTGCGCAAGGAAGGTTATAATCCCCCCTCCATGAGACTCGAGGAGGGCACCCGGCTCGGCTCGTTCGAAGTGCTGGAGCGGATCGGCGCCGGCGGCATGGGCGAGGTCTATCGCGCCCGCGATGCCCGCCTGGACCGCGACGTCGCGCTCAAGATCCTTCCCCCCCGCTATTCCGGCGATCCGGACTACCGCTCCCGGCTGGAGCGCGAAGCCAAGATCATCGCCCGCATCAACCATCCGAACATCTGCACCATCCACGACATCGGCGAACAGGGCGACCTGGTCTATCTGGTCTTTGAATGCCTGGAGGGCGCGACGCTGGAGACTCACCTGGCGCGAGGCGCGCTGCCCCTGCCGCAGCTGCTCTCCTACGCGATCGAGGTGGCCGATGCGCTCGATGCGGCGCACGCGAAGGGCATCATCCACCGCGACATCAAGCCTACGAACATCTTCATCACTCGTGCCGGCCGCGCCAAGGTGCTCGACTTCGGTCTCGCCAAGCACGGCGCCAACTCCAGGCTCTCGGACTCGATGGCGACTCAGACGTTTGGTTCGGCGGCCGGCACGACGGCCGGCACGGCGGGTTACATGTCGCCCGAGCAAGTCCTTGGCCGGGAGCTGGACGGGCGCTCGGACATCTTCTCGTTGGGGATCGTGCTCTACCGCGCGGCCACCGGAGCGTCGCCATTCAACGGAAAGACGAACGGCGAGATCAGCGACGCCGTGGTCCACAAGAACCCGATCCCGCCGACGCGCATCAACCCGGCGATGCCGCTCGCGCTCGAGCAGATCATCCTGAAAGCGCTCGAGAAAGACCTCGACCTGCGCTATCAGTCTGCCGCGGAGATGCGCGCCGACTTGCGGCGCGTGAAGCGCGACTCGGAATCCGCCATCGACGTGCCCACGACCGCCCTGGGCCGGCCGCGGCGCCGGCTCGTGTGGGCCGGCGTGGCGGCCGCTGCACTGCTCGCGGCTGCCGGGGTGGGACTGTGGCGCTATCGCGCGCCCGGCCCAGTCCAGCCGCCGGGTCCGGCGGTGCAAAAGCAACTGACCGCGAACCCCGGTGATGCGCCGGTGTTCACCGCGGCCATCTCACCGGACGGAAAGCACCTGGCGTACTCCGATCCGACCGGTTTTTACATCCGCCTGATCGAATCGGGCGAGACCAATCAACTCAAGCTGCCTCCGGGCTTCTGCTTCCGTTGACTCAACCTCGCGTGGTTCCGGGACGGAACCAGGATGGTGGCCAGCGGCGTAGGACCAGGGGAGCACGGCGAGAAGACCGGCATCTGGATCATCAACGTCCTTGCCGCTACGCCGCGGCAGATCCGCGGTGACGCGGAAGGCGCGGTGCCCTCGCCCGACGGCTCGCTCATCGCGTTCCGCAACAGCACGGGCACGAGCAATCTTTCGGTCGTGGACCCCAGCGGTGAGCACGTTCGCGTCCTAGCCACCGCTTCCCTGCGGGAGGGTTTCGGCAAGCTGCAGTGGTCTCCCGACGGCAAGCAGATCGCCGTGCTGGTCCGCTATGTGGGGGAGACGACCGCGAACATCGAGGCGTTCAACGTCGCCGACGGCACGCGCAGCGTGCTCGCGCGCCAGGAGCATCTGCGCACCTTCGTGTGGCTGCCGGATGGCCGGCTGATCATGGCGGCGCAGCCTTCCGAGAGCTCGAGCTCTCTGCTCTACGAGATCGACGCCGCGGGCAAGAAGCGCCAACTGGAGGTCGACGCCGGGGTCGCCATCGCCGATCTTTCCGCGACCGCCGACAGCAAACGCCTCGCCATCGTCCGCAGCAGCGAGCAATCCGACGTGTACGCCGCGTCCTTCCGCGGCTCTGCGCTCACCGAGCCCGTTCGCGTCACGCTGGACGAGCGAGACGACCACGCCACCGGCTGGCTTCCCGACGGGAAGACCGTGCTGTTCGAGTCCACCCGCAACGGCACGCTCGACGTGTTCCGGCAGCCGCTCGATGCGCCGGTCGGCGAGCAGATCGCCGCTGGGCCTGACCAGCAGTCCGGCGCCGAAGTCGCTCCCGACGGCGCCACCGTCCTGTACTGGTCCACTCCCGGCAATGGCGCTTCGGTCCGCCTGCTGGGTATCCCGATGGGTGGCGGGGCAGCCACTCCCGTGCTGGAAGCGCCTCCGGGATCCCAATTCCATTGTCCCGCGCCGGCCCGCGGCAAAGCCTCCCGCTGCGTGCTCCTAAGCGGAGACGGTCTTCGTTTCGAGCTTTTCGACTGGCGCAACGGGCAGCGGGAGCCGCTGCCGCACGTTCCCCCCAGCCCAGCCGGCGCCACGCCCCTCTGGGCGCTGTCGTGTGACGGGGCACGTATCGCCACCGCGGATGCGGCGGGACTGCACGTGGTGGAGCTGAGCGGCGGCCGCGAATCGTCTCTGCCGCTGACGGCTTTCCCGGGAGCCATCGCGGGAGTCGCTTTTTCCTGTGGCTCGCAGGACCTGCTGGTCGCGACCTCGGCGACCCGTCAGAACATCCTGTCCAGCGTGCGAGATTCCCGGCTCCAGAGACTTTGGTCGTCTCCGCGGCCGATCAGCTCGCCCATCGTCTCCCCGGACGGCCGGCGCCTGGTGTTTGACATCCGCGCTACCAGCAGCAATGCCTGGCTGCTGGAAAACTTCTAGCCGCCAGCGAATCGCGGCCCAGCGCGCAGCAGGCGCCTCAGGCGATGTGCCGGTGCTTGACTTCCTTGCGCAGCACGCGCGTCTTCGGCTTCACCACAACCTCGGCGCGCTCGGTGAGCGCCTGCGCGAGTGTGGCCGGCTTACGTACCTCGACCTCGGGCTCGGTGCGGATGACGGTCTGCTCGGTGATCTCGTCGGCGACGGGCGCGGCGGCGGCGAGCGCGACGACCACGGGCTTCTCCACCACGCTGGTGCGGGGCGCGAAGCGCGCGCGGACGATGCGGGTGGTGCGCTTCACGGCCTTCTTGTTGCTCTTCTTCCTGCTCGGTTTCTTGCGTGCGGGCATCGGATGTTCTCCTCCGGGATGAGAGTCCGGGCCGCGGCTGCGCGGTTGCCGCAAAAAGGGGAAGGCCGCGCCGCAGCGCGGCCCGGCCTTCCGAGTCTCTACACGTTGCAGATGTTCTGGTCGTCCGTGGGCACCGGGACGCCGCTCAGGTCGGGCGGAGTGGCCCACGGCGCGCCCGCGAAGTCGAACATGTCGAGCAGGTCATGCGCGGCGGCGTCGCGACTGGTGAGCGCCGGCAGGCCAAAGCGCCTCTCGATGAACTTCAGGATCGAGGTGTGGTCCGCGGTGGTGTGCGAGACGTAGTTCTTGCGTGCAAACGGTGACACGGCGACGAATGGCACGCGGTAGCCGTAGCGATCGAAGCTGCCGGCCGGATCGTCGGGCCCGAGGAAGGGCTCGATGTTGTCGGGCTTGGGCGCGCTCGGCGGCGCGACGTGATCGAAGAAACCGCCGCCCTCGTCGTAGTTGAAGAACGTGACCGACTTGCCCCACGCCGGGCTCTTCATGACGGCGTTGAAGAAGCGGCGCATCATCGCGACCCCCTTCTGGATGTCATTCCGCGGGTGCTCGTCGAGGCCGCTGCCCACCCCGGATTCGAACATCGCGACCTGCGGCAGGTTCCCGCTGGCGGCGTCGGTGAAGAACTCCTCGGCGTCCACGATCTTGGGATTGTTCCGGCCGCCCTTGTTGTAATAGCCCTGGAAGAGCGCGTAATAACTGAACTCGCCGGGATCGGACTTGTTCACCATGTAGATCTTCCAGCTGATCCCCTTCTCTTCCAGCACATCGAAGATGGCAGGCGCCTGGATGGGTTTGTCACCGTTGGCGGAGCTGAGGGGCCGGATATACCCGTGGCTCGAGCCCGAGAGCAGGTACATGCGGTTGGGCTGCGTGGCCGTCAGCACGCTCGAGAAGTAGCGATCGCTCATGGCAAATTCGGAAGCCAGCCGGTAGTAGTACGGCAAGTCGCGCTCGTCGTAATAACCCATGGCGCGCACGCCTTCGAAATCGCAGGCGGGTTCTGTGGTGTTGCGCGAGTAATTCGCTGCGCTGAAGACGAAGCCATCGAGCGTGGCGGTCGGCGACTCCGGGTCCTGCCGATTCCAGCAGCGATGGCTCTCGCGCCAGCCGGGGCTCAGGTTCTCGTGGCGGTCGGTCTCGATGTGGTGCGACGGGATCGTCGTCGACTTGTCGTACGACGGGTTGCTGGCGCCCTCGGGCAGGCCGTCGACCGTGCCCGGAATGCCCTTGGCCTGGCGATACTGCGGCAGCCGCCCGAAGTAGTGGTCGAACGACCGGTTCTCCTGCATGGTGAAGATGATGTGCTCGACGGCGTTGATGTCGCCGCCGCCGGGAGGCGGAGGTGGCGGCGTGCCGCCGCCGCCATTGCCGTTGCCGTCGCCACCGTTGGTGAGCCCGCGACATCCGTTGCCGACGATCGCCGCGCCGGTGGTGCCGGCGATCTTGAGAAAGTCCCTGCGATTGAAACTCATGGCCCTGGGTCCCTTGGTCCTTTGATCCGCGGGAGAGGAGCGCCACACGCCACTGCCGGGCGCTGCGGCTGACGAAGGGGCTGATTCCCTCCCGTGCCACGTTTAGTTGCAAGCACCTGACCAGAGGCTGCTCTGCCTTTTCCGAGCGTCGCCAGTGCCGGCCGCCGGTTTCGCCGCTTCTTCGCGCGGGCGGCGCCGGCCGCGCCGGCGACGCGAGACCGTCGTCCGTAAGTGCTTGATCCTGCGGCTTCTCTGGACGCGCAGCAGATGGTCCTCGCGGCCCTGCACGAAGCCTCGCTTTCCGCTACAATGCCTTTTCTTTCCTTACAGTTAGGGAACTTCGCGCGGACCGCTTGCGTACCAGGGAGTGAGGAAGCGGTTCACATGGGTCCCTGGGGAGCTCTGGTTGGAAGACATCCAGGCCGTCGCCGGATTGGTCCGTCGCGCCGTTGCGGGCGACGCAGCCGCCTGGGAAGAGCTCGTGCGCGGTTACAACCGGCGCATCTACAACCTGTGCTACCGCTTCACCGGCTCGCCCGACGAGGCCGAGGACCTCACGCAGGAGGTCTTCATCAAGATGTACCGGTCGCTCCGGAGCTACGACGTGGAGCGCGGGGCGTTCGTCTCGTGGGTGACCACGCTGACGCGCAACCTGCTGGTCGACCACTTCCGCAAATCGCGCCAGGACCGAATCACCGATTCGCTGGACGCCGCGCCGCAGCAGGACGAGGACGCGCCCACGCCCGCCGAGCAGCTCGCCGACCCCAAGGCCGGGCCGGAAGACCGCGTCCGCAGCCAACAGACGCAAAAGCTGGTGCAGCAGGCGCTGGGCAAGATCTCACCCGAGCTGCGCGAGGCGGTCATCCTGCGGGACTTGCAAGACATGGATTACAGGGAGATTGCGGCCATTTTGAAGGTTCCGGAGGGCACGGTGAAATCGCGCATCAATCGCGGACGGACGGAACTGGCAAGGCTATTGCAACGTACCCATAGGCAGGTGATGTGATGACCGAGACGGGTCACAAACCGATGAATTGCGCCGAGTTTGACGGGCTGCTGGCCGAGGCCATCGACGGGCTGCTGAGCCCGGCGGAGATGGCCCGCATGGCCGGGCACGCGGCCGGCTGCCCGCTGTGCGCGCCCGCGATGGTGCTGGCCCAGGAAGGCCGCAGCCTGCTGCGCGGGCTGCCCGAACTGGAGCCGCCGGCCTACCTGGTGCAGAAGATCCTGAACGTCACCAGCGAGGTGGCGCCGCGGACGGTGGAAGAGAAGGCGGCGCGCGAGTGGTCGTGGAGCCTGCGGCCGATGTTCGCCGCGCTCATGACGCCGCGCTTCGGCATGTCGTTCGCGATGGCCTTCTTCTCGATCATGCTGGTGCTGAACGTGGCGGGCGTGCAGCTCTCCGACGTCAAGAACCTCGACCTGCGGCCGAGCGCGGTGAAGAGCAACGTGGTGAAGGGCTACTACGAGACCACCGGGCGCGTGACGCGCTACTACGAGAACCTGCGGTTCGTGTACCAGGTGCAGTCGACGCTGCGCGACCTGCGCAACGCGACCAACTCGCAGGACGAGCAGCCGCAGCCGCAGCCGGACCAGAAACAGCAGCAGCAGAAGCAGCCGCAAGGACCGGGCTCCGACACCAGCGAGCAGAATCGCGAGAACAACGACAAGCGAGAGAAGAACGAGCGCTATTCGCTCGAGCGTCCCGCGATCCAGCTGGCGGAAGCGCGGCCCCAGATCGTATTCGATGCAGACAGGAGCGAAGCATGAACTGCGCCAACCATCCACAGACTCCCTCCACCGCGTTCTGCCGCACGTGCGGCAAGGCGATCTGCGAGGAGTGCAAGCGCGACGTCCGCGGGGTGATCTACTGCGAGGATTGCATCGTCGCGCGCCTGAGCGACACGCTGCCGGCGGCGGGAGCCGCCGTGGCCGGCGCGCCGGGCGCCGTAGTGGTCCCGAACGCCCCCAACCCCGCGCTCGCGGCGGTGCTCGCCGGCTTTTTCCCGTTCGGCGTGGGCCAGGTCTACAACGGACAGGTGGGGAAGGCCATCCTGCACTGCGGCCTCTTCGCGCTGCTCATCGTCGCGGTCAAGAACGCGGGCGGCGCCGAGCCGCTGTTCGGCCTGATGATCGCGTTCTTCTACTTCTACCAGATCTTCGACGCCTACCGGTCGGCCAAGGCCAAGCAGCTCGGCCTGCCGACGCCGGACCCGCTCGGCATCTATCGCTCGGTCGGCGTGCATGAATCGAGCGCCCCGGCCGCCACTGCCCCCGCCGAGCAGGCTGCACCCCAGGGGAAGGTGCCGGTCGGCGCCGTCATCCTCATCGGCATGGGCCTGCTGTTCTTCCTCAGCAACATGGGGATGTTCCGGATGTACTGGCTGGGCAAGCTGTGGCCGCTGATCCTCATCTTCTTCGGCGTGCGCCTGCTGATGCGCAATCGCCCGGCAGCGAGCTAAGGAGGAAGCATGCAACGCAAAGGTTTCGTCGGTCCGGTCGCGATGATCACCGTGGGCGTGCTCTTCCTGGTGCAGCAATTCACGCGCTACGACTTCGAGGACACCTGGCCTCTCCTGCTGATCGCCATCGGCGCGGCCATGCTCCTGCAACACTCCGGCTTCCTGCAACCGGCCGCCGGTACTGACTCCACTTCGGACAAGGTGAACCATGGCTAGCTCGACTGTCACGCCGCCACCGCCTGCTGCCCTGCCTCCGCAGGCGCCTCCTCCGCCGCCCCGGCGCTCGTTCGCCGGGCCGGTGGTGCTGATCACGCTCGGCATCATCTTCCTGCTCGGCAACATGGGCCTGCTCGGCTGGCACAACATCGGGCTGCTGTTCGCCAAGTACTGGCCGCTGCTGCTGATCCTGTGGGGCGTGATCAAGCTGTTCGAGTACTGGCACGCGCAGCGCGAGGGCTACCGTCCAGCCGGCATCGGCGTGGGCGGCGTGTTCCTCATCATCTTCGTGATCATTCTCGGGTCGGCCGCCACCGGCGTGTGGAAGTATGGCGGCGCGCTCGGCGACCGCGAGTGGGAGATCGACGGCGAACCCATCTGCTTCGGCATCTGCAATAAGTACACCTACACCGGCACCCAGGAGCACGACTTCCCGGCGAACTCCTCGCTTCGGGTCGTCAACGAACGCGGGGACGTGAAGCTCACGGTCTCGAACGACAACAAGCTGCACGTGGTGACGAACACGACCGCGATCGCGTCGTCGCAAGGCGAAGGCGACCAGATGAACCAGGCGCGGACGCCCAAGATCACGGTGGAAGGCTCGGTGGTCATCGTCGACTCGACCGGCACCGGCGGCGTGCAGAACGCCAATCGCGCGCGCGTCAACCTGGAGATCCAGGTGCCGCGCAAGGCGGGCGCTGACATCATGACGCTGCGCGGCGACGTGCGCGTCATCGGCCGCGACGGCGACGTCAAGGCCGAGACCAAGCGCGGCGACATCCAGGTCGAGGACGTCAACGGCAAGGCCGAGATCCACGCCCGGCGCAGCGACGTCACGGCATCGAAAGTGACCGGCGACGTGTCGGTCGAGGGCAGCATCAACGACTGCACCGTGTCTGACGTCGGCGGGCAGGTCGAGCTGCGCGGCGACTACTACGGTTCCATCCAGGTGAGCCGCGCGGCGAAACCGGTGCGCTTCCAATCGTCGCGCACCGACCTGGAGATCGGGCGCCTCGACGGCACGATGACGATGGAATCGGGCGACGTGCGGGTCACCTCGCTGGGCGGCCCGGTCACACTGCGGTCGCGCTCGAAGGAAGTGCACTTCGAGAGCTTCTCGGGCGACCTGACGCTCGATACCACCAACGGCGAGGTCGAAGTCCGCGTGACCAAGATGCCGGTCGGCAACATCGACATCACCAACCGCAACGGTCCCATCCGGCTCTCCCTGCCGGAGAAAGGCGCCTTCACCGCCGACGTGAGCACGCGCAACGGCGAGGTCCAGACCGATTTCTCGGAGATCAAGATCGATACCCAGCGCGACACCACGCACGGCTCCGGCCGCGTCGGCGGAGGCAATGCCAACGTCCGGCTGCGCACCGAGCACGGGGATATCGAGATCCGCAAGATCGCGACGCCGTAGCGATACCAACAACAGGGGCCGCGCCGAGGCGCGGCCCTTGGTGCGTTGTTCCGGTCTAGTGCTCGGCGGGAGTCGAAGCGCCGCGCGGGGCGCTTGCGCCGGCGCCGTCGCCGCGCCATTCGAAGACGTCGTGCCCATCGACCTTCTGGTCGGAGATGGGGCGCCAGCCGGCGTGGTCGCCCGGCAACTCCATCATCACGGTGCGCGAGAGCCAGAGCGCGCCGTGCGCCGCGTACTTCTGCATGTGGCCGGCCACGTCGATGGTCTCGTCGGAGATCTCCTCCATCGCCTTGTCCTCGGGGAAGACGACCTCGCCGGCGTTGATGCCGCAGCGCACGCCGAAAGGCGTCTTGAGCTGGTGGACGCCGTCGTTGAACCAGGACAGGCCTTCCAGGACGCCTTGCGCCGCCCGCACCGCATCTTCCGTCGTGAAGAAGGCGCACATGATGCCGTCGGGCGTCCACGCCACCTTCCAGATGTTGTTCTCCTTCAGGATGCGCTCGACGAACTTCTTGTACTCGGAGAAGGCGTGCTCGATGACCAGCTTGTCCTCGCCGATCTTCATCTTGGTGGAACCCACGACGTCGATGGAGAGGAACGCGAGCTTGCGTTTCTCCTGGAAGAGGAACTTCTTGGCCTCGGCGTACTCGCGCAGCATCGCCAGGCGGTGCGAGGACGCGCGCTCGGTGGTGGTGATGGCCACCGACACCGGCGCCGCCGCCTTGGCGCGCACCACCTTGGTCTTGGCCCAGTGCTCCGCCTTCTCGATCGGCAACATCACCAGCTGCCGGGCGACGAACGCGACCGCCGTCAGGATGAGCAGCATGAAGTTCCAGCCGTTCATCACCATGCGGAAGGTGAACAGGTTTTCCGCCATGCGGAGCATCGGCTCCACGAAGAACTTGGCGTAGTTCATCACCGCGGTGCCTTCCACTACCTGCGGCCGGATGACGCCGCCGGAGATGAGGAAGTAGAAGAGGAAACAGAGCGGCACGGTGAGGGTGGCAATGGAGGCCAACCAGCGGAACGCCTTCAGCGCCTGGTAGGTCGCCTTGGCGCCTCCGCTGGGAGGCGCGCTCGCGACCGCGGGCGCCATCTTCGCGGCGGAGCCGAGCCGCGGCGACGACGCCGGCGTGACCGCCTGCATGTGCGACGAGCTGACCAGCTTCGCCTTCGACTGCACGCCGCTCACCGGCACCTGCTGCGCCTGCGCGGCGGCCGCCGCCGCCATCCCCTGCGCGATGGCCTGCGTGCGGATGTCGGTGGCGATCTGCCCGGCGCTCAGCGACGCCTGGACCTTCTTCAGCCGGTCGCGCAGCTCGTGCGCCGTCGGCCGGAAACTGCGGTCCTTCTTCAGGCACTGGCTGATGAGCTGGTCGAGCTCCGGCGGCAGCTCGGGATTCAGGTTGATGGCGGGCGTGGGCTCCTGGTTCAGGATCTTCGCCAGCATCGCCTGGGCGGAGGGCGCGTCGAACGGCATCACGCCGGTGGCCATCTCGTAAAGCACCACGCCGAAGGAGAAGATGTCGGCGCGCGCGTCGATCTCGGAGCCGAGCGCCTGCTCCGGCGCCATGTGGCTGACGGTGCCCATGATGACGCCGACCTGCGTCTGGAACACGGTCTTGTCGGTCGGCTTGGCCTCGGGCTCTTTGAGCTTGGCGAGGCCGAAATCGAGGATCTTCACCTGGCCGCGCGGCGTGACCATCACGTTCTCGGCCTTCATGTCGCGGTGGATGACGTTGTGCTCGTGCGCCATCGCCAGGCCGTCGGCCACCTGGATGGCGATCTCGCACAGTTGGTTCAGGTGCATCGGACGGCCGTTGATGATGCGCTTGAGCGTCTTGCCGTCGATGTACTCCATCACGATGAAGCGGGTCTCCGCCTCCACGCCGAAGTGATGGATGGTGATGATGGCCGGATGCGCCAGCCGCGAAGCCGCCTTGGCTTCGCGCATGAAGCGCGCGCTCGCCTCGGGGTCGGCGGAACTCAGCAGCGTCTTGATGGCGACGGAGCGGTCGAGCTCGGTGTCGGTGGCGCGATAGACCACGCCCATGCCGCCCTCACCAAGCTTTTCATCGATGCGGTAATGGCCGAAATTCGACCCGATCATCCTTCAAGTACCTCGCTGGAAGACACCCTGGGTATTGTGGCAATGGGGTTGGTGAAGTGTAGCCCGATTTGGCCCGCCGGGAAAGCGGGCAGGCAAGAAAAATGGCCCCGCCGGAGCAGGGCCCCCGCTTGGCGGGAGCTAGCACCAAGGTGCTAGAAGCGGAAGGTGAAGCCCCCCACGATGGAATGCGAGCGGTAGGAGCCGCTGCTCTGCCCCGGACCGGCCGCGGTGGCCGTGTCGAACCACTCGTAGGCCAGGAAGGGGCGGAAGCGGCCGAAGTTCCCGCTCAGCTCGGCGCCGAAGCTGCCGGTGGTGCCCCACTCCGGGGGCGGCGGCGACAGGGCGGCGAAGCCCTGGACGCGCTGCGGGCCGAAGGTGCCATGCACGTCCATGCGGAAGCGGCTCTGCTCGAAGACGATGCGGCCGGTGCCGGCGACGCGCTGGTACTCGTGGGGCGCGAAGAATCCGCCCGAATCGGCGCCCACCGGCGCCGGGGACTGGAGCCGCAACGCGCTCTCGTCGAAGCTGAACCACTCGTAGCGCACGCCGCCCTCGATGCGGACGTGCTCGCCGCGGTACCAGGTCGGCGTCATGTACACGGCGACGCCGTCGGCGTCGACGGTGAAGTCGTTCTGCAGGAGCGCGGGATCGAGCTGCGGGGAATCGATGTTGTAGCGCGAGTGCCAGAACTCGGCGCCGGTCAACAGGCGGTCGCGCCAGTTGTAGCTGGCCGCGACCCCGAAGCGGGTGCGCAGGACGCTGTCATGGATGCTGAGCGGCGTCCAGTCGGCGATGTGGCGGCCGAGGTCGAGGTCGAGGCGCCACGGCCCGCGCGCGATCGAGGGCCGCACGTCGAAGACCAGGTGGTGCGTGCGCTCGCCCGAGTAGGCGCACGTGGACATGGGGACGGTCTGGAGGTCGCAGCCGAAACCCGAGCCCAGGCTGCCCTCGCCCAACCCGACCAGCATGCGCAGCCAAGAGTTGACGCGGAAGTCGAGCTTGGCCTCGGTCTCGACCGCGAGCGCGTCCGAGCCGTGCTTGCCCAGAAGCGGATTCGAGGTGGTCGCGCGCGTGACGGTGTTGGAGACGGTCATGCGCAGGTCAGGCTTCACGTTGAAGGAGAGCGCGGTGGAGTAGCGCAGCGCGCGCGTGACGGTGGTGGGCGCGAGGCTGGCGCCGCCGGGCTCCTCCTGGTCGTTCTCCCATCCGAACGTGAAGCGCAGAACGGGCCGCATGCCTTCCTTGATGTTGGTGCGCAGCAGCTTGACGTCGGAGTTGTCGCCGGCAGTCGAGAGCAGCGAGAGCGCGGCGGAATCCTTGCCGCGGCCGTGCTCCACGGCGGCGAGCGTGAAGGCGGTGGTGGTCTTGCTCTCCGGGCTGAGCGCCTGCACCTGCATCAGCGGACGCAGCACCGCGGCGGCCTGGTCGAGGCGTCCCCACCAGTAGAGCGTCTGGCCCTTGCCCAGGCGCGCCTCGATGTCGGCGGGATCGAG
>DATIBR010000066.1 GCA_035457425.1 Terriglobales bacterium | reverse complement strand
GAGCAGATGCACGCCATCCTGCACCAGGGGAAGGCGCCGCGAGATGCGATCCGCGAACTCATGACTCGCCCGGGGAAAGACGAGTAGGAGTGCGCGCGCTTGCAGATTGTCGATCGCAGATCGCGGAATCGGCCGGAACGGCCCGTAAGTCCTTATTCTGCAATCTGAAATCTGCAATCTGAAATCCCCCTTTTCGGGTTACAATCCGCCAACACTAGGCGTTTCCCCCAAGGACATACTCCAAGCAGATGGCGAGTCCATTTCGTCTTCCGATCCTCTACCTGATCTTAGGCGTGCTCATCCTGGTGAGCGTGGTGCCGCTGTACTTCTACGCGACGCAGGTGGTGGGCATCAACCGCGAGCAGCTCAAGACGCAGGAGCAGGTGCTGCAGAACACCATCACCGGGTCGCTGGCGGAAGACATCACGCAGCGGCAGAAGAACCTGGAGACGATGCTCTCGAACCTGGCGTCGGCGATCCAGGTGGCGAGCGGTTCGAACCTGACGGGCGAGCACGTGAACTCGCCGGAGCTGCGCGCGCTGCTGGAGAAGTTCGTCTCCTCGTCGCCCGACATTGCGTACGCCACCATCCTGAATGACGAGACCAAGGGCATCTCGGCGGGGCGCATCGCGCTCGACGACTTCATGACGCGCGAGCTGGAGCGCGCGTTCTCGGCCGCGCGCGAGGGCCGGCCGTACAGCGGGCAGGCGCTG
This sequence comes from Terriglobales bacterium, assembly GCA_035457425.1. NCBI lineage: Bacteria > Pseudomonadati > Acidobacteriota > Terriglobia > Terriglobales > Terriglobales bacterium. The sequence goes on along the minus strand of DATIBR010000066.1, from coordinate 7,037 downwards.
GAGGTCGGCGCCGGCAAAGACGCGCGCACCGCGACGCTGGTCGCCGTCCCGCTGATGGCCGACGGCCGCTTCATCGGGATGATCGGCACCGTCGTGGACCTGAACTTCCTGACCAAGCGGCTGCAGGACGCCTCGACCGGCGGGCTGTTCGCCTACGTGGTGGACCACAAGGGCCGCCTGGTCGCAGGCGCGACCAAGCAGTTCGCGGTCGGGCAGGACATGACGAACATCGAGATCGTGAAGAACTTCGTGGATCTCGGCGGCAAGACGCAGGTGCGGGCGACCAAGGAATTCAAGCTGCGCGACGGCAAGGACGAGATGGACATGCTCGGCACCTACGTGCCGGTGCCGGCGCTGGAGTGGGCGGTGCTTGCGCAGAAGCCGCAGCGCCAGGCCTACCAGGGCGTGTTCGAGATGCAGCGCATCGCGAACCTGCTGGCGGTGGCGCTGGTGCTGGCGATCATCGTGCTGAGCGTCATCGCGGCGCGCAAGATCACGCACCCCATCGACATCCTGACGCAGTCGACGCGCGCCATCGCCAAGGGCGATTTCTCCCAGCGCGTGCACCTGAAGTCGCGCACCGAGATCGGCGAGCTGGCCGACACGTTCAACGTCATGACCGGCGACCTGGAGCGCATGGTCTTCGACCTGAAGAAGGCCGCGGAGGAGAACCGTGCGCTGTTCTTGAGCTCGATCCAGATGCTGGCCGGCGCGGTCGACGAAAAGGACCCGTACACCAAGGGCCACTCCGACCGCGTGACGCGCTACTCCGTGATCCTGGCGACCGAATTGGGGATGATCAAGGAAGAGATCGAGAAGATCCGCATCTCGGCGCAGCTGCACGACGTGGGCAAGATCGGCATCGAGGACCGCATCCTGAAGAAGCCCGGCGCGCTCACGCCCGACGAGTTCGAGATCATGAAGACGCACACGACCAAGGGCGCGACCATCCTGCGGCCGGTCGAGATGCTGAAGGAGATGATCCCGGGCATCGAACTGCACCACGAGTCGCTGGACGGGCGCGGCTATCCGCACGGGCTCAAGGGCGACGACATCCCGCTGATGCCGCGCGTGATCACCGTGGCCGACACTTTCGACGCCATGACCACCAACCGCCCGTACCAGGCGGCGATGGATCCCGAGTACGTGGTGCGCATCATCAACTCGCTCGCCAACACCAAGTTCGACCCACGGGTGGTGGCGGCGCTGACGGCCGTGTTCGAGAGCGGCAAGCTGCGACTGCATCGTGCGGCGACGGTCTCGGAAGAACAGGCGAGCGCGGCAGCGGCGGCGGCCAGCGCGACCCCGGCTGCGACCGTGGAGACGATGAAGAGCTAGTACCGGGTTGCGAGTACCGAGTGGGCTGCGCTGGTCGCAGCCCATCATTTTTGGGCGCGACTCGGTACTCGGTACCCGGTACTCGGTACTTCTTCCCTCCCCGTATAATCGAAGTTTCGACCCCATGATCCAGACCCTCTTTGGCGCTCCCGAACCACCGAGCTTCCTCGACCGCATGAAGGAAGCGGTGACGCGCACGCGCGAGTCGCTGAGCGAGCGCATCGAGGACATCGCCTCGTTCGGCAAGGAGATCGACCGCAACACGCTGGACGAGCTGGAAGCGACGCTCATCGCGGCCGACCTGGGCACGACGACGACGCGCGAGATCCTGGAGAAGCTGCGCGAGAAGGCCGACCGCAAGCAGATCGCCGACGTCGCGGAGCTGAAGCGGCTGCTGAAGGAAGAGCTGCTCGCCATCCTGACGGCGGCGGAGAAGCCGGCGAAGGCGGTGGAGGGGCCGGAAGTCATCCTGGTGGTCGGCGTGAACGGCACCGGCAAGACGACGACCATCGGCAAGCTGGCACACACGCTGCGCGCGCAGGGCAAGACGGTGCTGCTGGCCGCGGCGGACACGTTCCGCGCGGCGGCGATCGAGCAGCTCGAGGTCTGGGGCGACCGGACGGGCACGGAGGTCATCAAGACGAAGCCCGGCGGGGACCCGTCGGCGGTGCTGTTCGACGCGCTGCACGCCGCCACCGCGCGCAAGAACGACTACGTGATCGTCGACACCGCGGGCCGGCTGCACACCAAGTCCAACCTGATGGCGGAGCTCGAGAAGATGGGCCGGACGGCGCAGCGCATCGTCCCCGGCGCGCCGCACGAGGTGCTGCTGGTCATGGACGCGACCACCGGGCAGAACGGCCTGCAGCAGGCGCGGCTGTTCACGCAGTCGGCGGGCGTGACCGGCATCGTGCTGACCAAGCTCGACGGCACGGCGAAGGGCGGCGTGGTCGTGGCGATCTCGCGCGAGCTGGGGCTGCCGGTGCGCTACGTCGGCGTGGGCGAGAAGCAGGGCGACCTGTTGCCGTTCAACGCCAGGGATTTTGTGGAATCGCTGTTCGCGTGATGTCCAACCAAGCGCAAGACGAGTCGTTGATGCGCGAAGCGCTGGCGCTGGCGCGCCAGGGCGTGGCGCTGGCCTCGCCGAACCCGTGTGTCGGCGCGGTCGTCACAGACGCGGGCGGCGCGGTCGTCGGACGCGGCTTTCACACCTACGAAGGGCTCAAGCACGGCGAGATCCTCGCGCTCGAGCAAGCGGGCGCGAAGGCGAAGGGCGGCACGCTCTACCTGAACCTGGAACCGTGCTGCCACCAGGGCCGCACCGGGCCTTGCACCGACGCGGTCCTGGCCGCGGGCGTGAAGCGCGTGGTCGCGGCGATGAGCGACCCGAATCCCAAGGTAGCCGGCCAAGGCTTCGAGAAGCTGCGTGCCGCCGGGATCGAGGTCGCGACCGGCGTGCTGGAAGCGGAGGCGCGCAAGCTGAACGAGAGCTTCGCGAAGTGGATCCGGACCAGCCTGCCGCTGGTGACGCTGAAGGCAGCGCTCACGCTGGACGGCAAGATCGCGCCCCCGCCGGGCGAATCGCACAACCCGACGGCGCTCGGCTCGGGCGGAGCCAGCATCACCTACATCACGAGCGAAGCGGCGCGCGCGCACGTCCAGGAACTGCGGCACGCGAGTGATTCGATCATGGTGGGCGTGGGGACGATCGTCGCCGACGATCCGCTGCTCACCGACCGGACGCTGCGGCCGCGGCGGCGGCCCCTGCAGCGCGTGATCCTCGACTCGCGGCTGCGGTTGCCTTTGGAGTCGCGCGTGGTCAAGACGGCGAAGAGCGACGTCATCGTCTTCTGCTCTTTCGCGGAGGAGAAGAAGAAACGGGCGCTCGAGGAGCGCGGCGTGCGCGTGGAGCAAGTGAAACTCGGCTCCGCCGGTCGCCCGGACATGAGGCAGATCGTCGCGCGCCTGGGAGAGCTGGACTTCACTTCCCTGCTGATCGAGGGCGGAGCCCTGGTGAATTGGGCGGCGCTGGCGGCCGACGTGGTCGACAAGATATTCCTCTATTACGCGCCCAAGATCCTGGCGGGAGGCGGCGCGGTACCCTTCGCCGCCGGTGCGGGCTTCCGCCACATGGGCGAGGCAGCCCAGGTGAAGAGCTTCGAGTTGCATCGCTTCGGCGAGGACTTTGCGGTCGAAGGCTACCTGCGCGATCCGTACGAGGAAAGCAATCAGCGGTAAGCAACAGGCGATAAGAAACGTCATGTTCACTGGTCTCATTGAAGAAGTCGGCAGGGTTCGAGCGCTGGGCGCCGGGAACGGGACGCGGCGGCTGACGGTCGGGTCGCGCGCGCTCATCCGCGAGATCAAGAAGGGCGATTCGATCGCGGTGAGCGGCGTCTGCCTGACGGCGGTCGCGCTGAGCAAGGACGCGGTGGCGTTCGATCTCGCCGCCGAGACGGTGGCGCGCACTTCCCTGACCCGCCTGCGGCCCAACGCGCTGGTGAATCTGGAGTTGCCGATGAAGGCCGGGCAGCGCATGGGCGGCCACATCGTGCAGGGACATGTGGACGGCATCGGGACGCTGACCGCGCTCGAGCGCATTCCCGGCGGCGAGGACTGGATGCTGCGCATCACCATCCCGCCGGAGCTGGCGCGCTACGTGGTGTTCAAAGGCTCGATCGCGGTCGAGGGCATCAGCCTGACGGTGGCAAAGCTGGAGAAGAACGAGGTCGGGATCGCCATCATCCCGCACACCTACGCAGCGACCAACCTGCGCTCGCTCCGCCCCGGAGACCCGGTGAACATCGAGGTGGACGTGCTGGCGAAGTACGCCGAGCGTCTGCTGGCGCAGAAGCCGGACGGCGAGCCGCTCACGCTCGAGCGGCTGCGCGAAGAAGGCTTCTGAGGGCGTGCCCTAGGGGTAGGAGGGCTCTCCAGATTCCCCGTGTTGCGGCGGTTCCTTCCCGGGGAGAACCAGCTCATCGAGGCGCAAGAATTCCTGTACCACGGGATCCTTGCTGCGTTCCATCTCTCGCATCGTTCCGAAGAAGTGCGCCTTCCCTTCGTGCAGGAAGACGACGCGGTCGGCGAGCTTCTTGGCCAAGCGCATGTCGTGCGTGACGACGATCGAGGTGAGCTTGAGCTGGTACTTGAGCTTCTTGATGAGGTCGCCCAGGAGCTGGGCCATGAGCGGGTCCACCTGGGTGGTGGGCTCGTCGTAGAGGATGCACTCCGGCTGCGCCGCCAGCGCGCGCGCGATGGCGACCGAGCGCTTCATCCCGGTCGATAGCTCCGAGGGCAACTGGTCGCGGTACTGGCGGACGCCGACCATCTCGAGCAGGCCGTCGACGACCTGGTAGATCTGCTCCTCGTCGAGGTCGCGGCGCTCGCGCAGCGGGAACGCCACGTTCTCGCCCACGCTCAACGAATCGAACAGCGCGCCGTTCTGGAAGACCATGGTGACCTTCTTGCGGATGCGCTCCATCTCGGCTTCGCCGTATTCGGTGATGTCCTCGTCGGCCACGATGATGCGGCCGGAGTCGGGCTTGAGGAAGCCCATCAGGTTGTGCAGCGAGACCGACTTGCCGACGCCGGAGCGGCCGAGGATGCAGAGCGTCTCGCCCGGCAACACGAAGAAGTTCACGTGGTCGAGCACGACGTGCGCGCCGAAGGCCTTGCACACGTCAATGAACTCGATGTAGGGCTTCTGCGATTCGCCGTTGCCGCCGTGGTGGTTGTGCGCGCTCATGCCTTGCCCCGGGCCGCCGAGCCCTTTGCCTGCTCGAACTCTTCCCTGGTGTTGAGATTCCGGAACATCGTATCGGGCAATCCCAGCTTCGCCAACTCATCGGCGTCGATGACCCGCGTGATGGCGGGAGCGAACAGCGAGTCTATCCTGTTCTGCCCCGCGGCGAGCGCCTTCTCGGCGACCTCCTCGAACTCCTTGCGGTAGCAGGCGCAGAGCGGCTGGAAGCCGTCACGCGTCTTCGGGACGGTGACCAGCGCCTCGTGGTGCACCGCCTGCTTCAGCAGATATTCCAGAAAGTGCGGCTCGACGAACGGCATGTCCACGGCGAGGACCAGGTTGAACTCGGTGCGCGAGATGTTGAGCGCGGCGTGGATGCCGCCCAGCGGCCCCCGGTCCTTGTAGATGTCGAGCGCGATCTGGCCGAAGGCGGCGAACTTCTGCTTCGGCCCGACGATGCGCATCTGCTCCGCGACCGTCTTCGCGATGCCGATCATGCGGTCGATCAGGAGCTGGCCTTCCAGTTCGAGAAACGCTTTTTCCGTGCCCATGCGGGAGCTTTGACCGCCGGCCAGGATGAAGGCAGTGACGTCGTGCATTTTGCGCGATTGTATCGCGGGGGGCCCGATCCAGCCGGTTGGCGCGATGCAAAAACCTGCTTTCGGGTTTGCTGGACTACCGCAATCCATACGGGTTTAGGGAGGTATGTTCCAAAAACCATAGGCTGTGCGGCTCTACCTAATCTATCCGTATGAATTTAAACGTTTTAGATAGTTAAGGTTATCCACAGATGTGGCCCTGCAGTTGCATTTTATTACGCCGGTATTAACCCCTCCAGGGTTCGAGTTGTTTCAGCAAGTTAAACCAAAACACACACAGGAGTGATAGTCCAATGACGCAATTGCCGTTTAGGACAACCGCTTTCCTGTTGATCGCGCTGTTGGCGCTCTCGGTCGGCATGTTCGGCCAGGGCATCGTGACAGGCACGATCGCAGGCACAGCGGTGGACCAGCAGGGCGCCGTCGTGAAGGACGCCAAAGTCATGGCGACCAACACGGACACGGGCGTTTCCTACACTGGGACCACGAACGACCAGGGCTACTTCACCATCCGCTCCGTGCCGACGGGCAACTACAGTGTGACCGTCGAAGCGCAGGGCTTCAGCAAGAAGCAGATCACCGGCGTGAAAGTCGCGTCCGGTGTGATCAGCGACCAGGGCAAGATCGAGCTGAAGATCGGCAGCACGGAGACGGTGACGGTGGAAGCCTCGGCTCCGCTCATCGAGACCACCACCGCGCAGATCGGCAAGACGTTCGAAGCGCGCCAGACCACCGACCTTCCGGTCGGCACTGGCTTCGACTCGCTCGCGCTGCTGGTACCGGGCGCGGCGACGACCGGTGACGCCGGCTTCTCCAACACCAACGGCGCCGGCATCTCGATGAACGGCCAGCGCGGCCGTTCCAACAACTTCAACATCGACGGCCAGGCCAACAACGACAACTCCGTTGCCGGCCCGTCCTACTTCCTTGGCAACCAGGACCTGATCCAGGAGTTCCAGGTCATCTCCAACAACTTCAGCGCGGAGTATGGCCGCAACATGGGTTCGGTCATCAACTACGTGACGAAGTCGGGCACCAACAACTGGCACGGGACCGCTTTCTGGTTCTACACCGGCAACTTCACCGCTTCGCTGCGCAACGAGGAAAAGAGCTCGCTGCTCGGCGGGGACGGCGTGGTGCCGCGCCTGGTCGACAACCGCTACGGCTTCACCTTCGGCGGACCGATCGTGAAGAACAAGGCGTGGTTCTTCGTGTCGGGCATGAACGAACGGCAGCGCGCGGGCTTCACCTCGAGCTCGGGTAGCAGCCTGACTCCGACTCCGACTGGCCTGGCAACTCTGGCTGCCACCTACTGCGGCGGCGATCCGCTCTGTGCCACGCACCCGGCTTTGGGC
>DATIBR010000065.1 GCA_035457425.1 Terriglobales bacterium | reverse complement strand
CTCGCTGTGCTGCTGGCTCTGGTTGTTCCCTGCCTGGCCGCCAAGCCCTCCACCGCCGACCAGCTCACCGCCCTGCTGCGCGAGTTCCTGGCCGGCGTCAGCAAGAACGACAACTCGGTCTATGACCGCTTCTTCGCCGACGACCTCATCTACACCCGCTCCGCCGGCGTCACCATCACCAAGACAGACATCATGAAGTCGTTCGACGAGCCGCCGCCCAAGGACGCGCGTCAGGGCACCTACACCGCCGAAGACGTCACCGTCCGCCAGTACGGCTCGACCGCGATCGTCGCGTTCCGCCTCGTCCAGAAGATGGACGACGGCGAGACCAACACCTTCCGCAACACCGGCACCTTCATTCGCCGCAACAACCGCTGGCAGGTCGTTGCCTGGCAGGCGACGCGCATTCCCAAGGTTGAGGCGTTTAGCGGGCGTGAGTCCGCTGCGGCGGACGGGAGCCCGCTGCCGAAATCCTGAGCGAGGAGCGAAGCGACGAGTCGAAGGAACTCATGGCCACCCAAGCCAAAGACTATTACGGGACCCTCGGGGTCAAGAAGAACGCTTCCGCGGACGACATCCGCAAGGCGTTCCGCAAGCTCGCGCGCAAGTTCCACCCCGACGTGAATCCCGGCGACAAGAAGGCCGAGGAGAAGTTCAAGGAGATCTCCGAGGCCAACGACGTCCTCTCCGACCCGAAGAAGCGCAAGATCTACGACCAGCTCGGCTATTACTCCGACAACATCGACCCCGCCGCGGCCGAAGCCTACGCGCGCGCGGGCAGGGGAGCTGGCGGCGGCTTCGGGGGATTCCGTCCCGGGACCGGCGGCGCGCAGGAAGTCCCCTTCGATTTCTCCGGCTTCGATTTTTCCGACTTCGCCGAGGGCGAGCCGCGCGGAGGTACGAGTGGCGCCGGCGGCTTCCGCGACATCTTCTCCGGCATCTTCGGGGGCGGCGGGACCCGCGGGCGCCAGGCCGGACCGCAACCCGGCTCCGACCTCGAGTACCAGGTCACCGTTCCCTTCTGGACGGCCATCCGCGGCGGCGTGATGAAGCTCAACGTCACGCGCAACGAAGCCTGCGCCAACTGCCACGGCGCCGGCCACCTCGAGGGCAGCGGCCCGTGCCCGCAGTGCCAGGGTTCCGGCCAGGTCACGCAGATGGGCGGCCGCATGAAGTTCAACATGCAGTGCCCGCGCTGCGGCGGCGCCGGCAAGGCGCAGACGCCGTGCCCGGCCTGCGGCGGCCAGGGCGTGGTCAATCGCGTCGAGCCGCTCGAGACGCGCATCAAGGCGGGCACGCGCGACGGCCAGCGCATCCGTCTCGCGGGCAAGGGCAACGCGGGCGCGCGCGGCGGCCCCGCGGGCGACCTTTACATCATCGTGCGCACCGGCGAGCATCCCGTCTTCCAGCGCGAGGGCGACGACATCCGCCTCGTCCTGCCGGTCACCGCGCCCGAAGCCGCGCTCGGCGCCAAGGTCGACGTCCCGACCATCGACGGCCGCGCGCAGCTCCGCATCCCGCCCGGCACCGCCTCGGGACAGAAGCTGCGCCTCCGCGAAAAAGGCGTGCCCTCGGCCACCAACCCCGACAAGCGCGGCGACCAGATCGTCGAGCTCAGGATCGTCGTCCCGCCGCCGCATGACCTCAAGGCGCGCGAGCTCTGGCAGGAACTGCAGAAGGTCGAGACCGACGACCCGCGCAAAGAACTCTGGAAGCAGGTCGGCTGATGTTCAGTATTTGGCAGGTCGTCCTAATTGCGTCTTTGTTTGGCGCATTCGTGGGCTGGGCCTTGCTTGCATTCAAGGATCTGCATCCGGTTGTTCGATATTCACTAGCTGCAGTTGGTGGCGTGGGTGCGGGCTTCGTACTGTTCAAGATGCTTTTCGGAAACTCTTGATCGGCGTTCATCCGCGTTCATCCGCGGTAAGGGGTTCTGGTGGCTAAGAGAAAGAAACAGGGCGCGTACATGATCTCGGCGGTGGCCGAGATGTACGGCATCCATCCGCAGACGCTGCGGCTCTACGAGCGCGAAGGCCTGCTCAAGCCCTCGCGCACCGAGGGCAACACGCGCATGTACACCGATGAAGACCTCGAGCGCCTCGAGTTCATCCTCTCGCTGGCGCGCGACCTCGGCGTCAACATCTCCGGCATCGCCATCATCCTGGAAATGCGCGCGCGCATGGAGGAGATGCAGCGCCAGATGCAGGGCTTCGTGAACTACGTGGGCAAGGAGATCATGGCGCGCGCCTATAACGTCCCTGCGGACCCGTCGAAGGGCGCCATCATCCCCATCCGCCACCGCGTCCCGCCGGCCGCGCCCAACGTCATCCCGCCAAAAGACAAGAAGCGCTGATTCGGATTTCACATTGCAGAAGTCAGATTGCAGGATTGGCCGACACCGGCCTATTCGGCAATCTTCGAGCGTGTAAACTCCCACAGCGATGACCGTCAGCCCCATCATCGGCCTCGGCGTCGCCTCGCTCGCCCTCGGCCTCGGCATCCTGCTGCGCCGGCATCTCCGCCTCCTCGACCGCCTCAATCTCCCGCCCGCCGTCATCGGCGGCTTCCTGTTTTCTCTTGCCGGACTCGCGCTGCACGCCCGCGGCGTCACGCTCGAATACGACAACACCCTGCGCGACCTCCTGATGGTCGCCTTCTTCACCACCGTCGGACTGGGCGCGCGGCTCAAGCTGCTGCGCACCGGCGGACCCGCGCTCGCCTGGCTGCTGGTGCTCTCTTCCCTGTGGGCGGTGTTTCAGAACCTGCTCGGCATCGGCCTGGCGAAGCTGATGGGCGCCAACGCGCTGCTTGGCATCGTCGCCGGCTCGCTCACGCTCACCGGCGGCCCTGCCACCGCGCTCGCCTTCGCGCCCGAGTTCGAGCGCGCCGGCGTTGCCGGCGCGCCCGCGCTGGCCCTGGCCGCGGCGATGATCGGCATCATCGCCGGCGGCCTGCTGGGCGCTCCGCTCGCCACGCTGCTCATCGCGCGCCGCAAGCTCGCCCCGGGAGCGACCTCCGGAGCGCGAGCGCAGGATGCGCTCGCCCCTGCCGGCGAGACGCCGGCGCTCCCCTTCAACGAGCTCTTGGTCCTGACCGTCGCGATGTCCCTGGGCGCGCTGCTCGGCTCCTGGCTTACCGCGCACCGCATCGTCCTGCCCGGCTACATCGGCGCGATGATCGTCGCCGGCGTGCTGCGCAACCTGAACGACCGCTTCGGCTGGCTCCGCCTCTCCGACCGCACTATCACCACGCTGGGCACGCTCGCCCTCGCCTGGTTCATCGCGCTCGCGCTGGTCGGACTCAAGCTCTGGGAGATCGCCGCGCTCGCCCTGCCGCTGGCGGTCATCCTCGCGGCGCAGGTCGCGTTCATCGTCGCGACCACCTACTGGGTCATCTTCCGGCTGGTCGGGAGAGACTATGAGGCCGCCGTCATCTCCGGCGGCTTCGTCGGATACATGCTGGGCATCACGCCCAACGCGGTCGCGAACATGGACGCGCTCGCCGAAAAATACGGCGCCGCCCCGCGGGCTTACCTGGTGGTGCCCGTCGTGGCGGCGTTCTTGATCGACTTCACCAACGCCCTCATCATCACGCGGATGATGGGGTGGTTCGCGAACTAGGCGGCGTTCTCCTTGCCTTCCGGCGCGTCCGCGATCTCGTCTTCACTCGACAGGTCTTCGCCGTGGACCGAGACGATCGCTTTGCGCTCGGCGTCTTCGCGCCGCCGCCGGTTCTCGTCGCTTCCGGCGCCCGTCAGGGGCTGGCGCCCCGGCTTCCTGGTTGCGGTCAGTGTCGGATGCACGCGCATCTGGCGGCGCGCGGTGCGTCCTGCTTCTTCCCTCGTGTCTTGCATAGGGCCTCCGATGACTTTGCTCCGCTGTGCAAGATGAGATGCCACCGGATGGGCAGTGAGAGCTGCTGTTCGCCAAAAAACAGCCGCCGTCCCTGGAGGCAAGGACGGCGGCTGCTCTGCCGCTGCGTGCGAACTACTGCTGCGGTGTCGTGGGCGCCGGCTGCTGCTTCTCCTGCCTGCGCTGCTCCCAGCGCTGGCGCATCTCCTGGCGCTTCTGCTCGCGCTCGCCGGCCATCTTGTTCAGCTCCGCGCGCTGCTCCGCCGTCAGCGTCTTGTTGAACTCCAGTTGGTTCTGGATGCGCTCCTGCATCGCCTGGTTCCGGCGCTGCTGGATCGAACTCGTCAGCCGCTGGATCTCGGCCTGGTTCGGATTCTCCTTGCGCAGCTCCGCCTGCAGCGCCTGGTGGTCCGCTCGCGCCTGCTCCCGCTGCGACTGCATGCGCTCCTTCTGCCGGCTGTGCATCGCTTCCAGCTTCTGCTTCTGTTCCGCTGTCAGCTTCAGGCGCTCGGCAAACTTCTCCATGCGCATCTTGCGGTGCATGCCGTGGCGCCCGTGGCGGCCCTGCCCGCCGCCGAACCCGCCCGGCGCCGTCTCCAGCGCCAGCGCCGTCAGCGTGCCCAGGCTCAGCGCCCCTGCCAAGATGATTCCGATAGTACGTTTCATAGCTCCCTTTCTCTTGCTTCTTCCTGTGGTCGTATAAACTCAGGGCGCGTCGAAAAGTTGCGTCCCCGCCGCCATGCTTCCCTTCAAGCTCGTCTACAGCGACGGCTACTACCTGCCCATCGGCGCCCACGTCTTTCCCGCGCAGAAGTACCGCCTCATCCACCAGCGGTTGCTGCGGGAGCACATCGCCGGTGAGTCCGATTTCGTGGCGCCCGAGCCCGCCACCGATCAGGACGTCCTGCTCGCCCACACGCCCGAGTACGTCCGCAAACTCACCACCGGCACGCTTTCGCCGATGGAAGAGATGCAGATGGAGATTCCCTACTCACCCGAGCTCGTCCGGGCGTTCTGGCTGGCGGCGGGCGGCTCCATCCGCGCCGCCGAGCTCGCGCTCCAGGATGGCGTCGCCTTCAACGTGGGCGGCGGGTTCCACCACGCCTTTCCCGACCATGGCGAAGGCTTCTGCATGATCCACGACGTCGCCGTCGCTATCCGCCGCCTGCAGAAGGACGGCAAGATCCGGCGCGCGATGACCGTCGACTGCGACGTTCACGACGGCAACGGCACCGCCGCCATCTTCCCGCCGGTCAACGACCCGCACGCGCCTCTGCCCTCGCACTCCCCCACCAGCCCCGCGCACTCCGACACGCCCGCCCACGGCGTCTTCACCATCTCGCTGCACCAGCAGCACAACTACCCGGCGTTCAAGCCGCCGTCGTCCATCGACGTCAACCTGCCGGACGGCGCGACCGACACCCAGTACCTGTCGTGGCTCGACAACGCGCTTGCCTCCGGGCTGCGCCGCTTCACACCCGACCTCCTCTGCTACATCGCCGGCGCCGACCCCTACTGCGAAGACCAGTTGGGCGGCCTGGCGCTGACCATCGAGGGTTTGAAGGAGCGCGACGAACTGGTCTTCAAGGCGGCCAAGGCGCACGGCATCCCGGTGATGGTCACCTACGCCGGCGGCTACGCCCGCAACGTGCAGGACACCGTCACCATCCACTGCAACACCGTGCTGGCCGCCAAGGAGATCCTGGGCAAACGACTCGGCGGCTAGGCGATCTCGCGCACCGGCTTCTGCAGCGCGCCGAACAGCGAGACCACCAGCACCGCTGCGCCCGCGATCAGGAACATCAGCCGCGTGTTCCACTCCACCGCCACGCCCGCCGCCGCCATCGAGAGCGGCATCAGCCCGAACGCCGAGAGCATCGCGACGCTCGCCACGCGACCGAGCACCGCGCGCTCCACGCGCTGCTGGAACCACGACTGGAACTGCACGTTGATGAAGCCGCTCAGGCTGCCCATGGCCGCCAGCAGCGCGGCGACCGGCCAGAAACCCGGCAGGAATCCCATCGCAGACATCGCCACGCCCAACGTCGAGCTCGTCGCGACCAGCAGCAGCCCGCGGCGTTTCGCCTTCAGCACGCCCGCCAGCAGCAACCCCACGAACGTTCCCGCCGCCACGCTCGAGATCCACATGCCGAAGGCAGCCGGCGACGAGAACCGTTGCTTCGCCATGTACGCCAGTCCAACGCTCAGCGGCCCGGCCAGGCAGAAGTTCAGCACCGCCGTCAGCAACATGAGCGAGCGCAGCGCGGCGTCATTGCCGACGTACTTCAGCCCCTCGCCGATCGACCTCCACACGCTGCTCGCCTGCGGGCGCGGTGCCGGCGGGGCATCCGGCAGCCGCCACAGCGCCACGAGGATGAACAGGAAGCTGAAGGCGTCGAGCAGGAATGCCCACGCCACACCCAGCTTCTTCATGATCAGCCCGGCGGGCGCGGGACCGACGATGCCGGTCACAAGCGCGCTGCTCTGCCACACCGAGTTCGCCGCCGGCAACTGCTCGATCGGCACCAGCGTGCGCATCAGTGCCGAAGCCGTCGGCAGGGCGAATGCGTCGGCGATCCCGAAGCCCGTCGCGAGCAGGTAGAGGTGCCAGAGCGCGAGCTGGTTCCGCCACAGCAACACCCCGATCGCCGCCACCAGCAGCGTGCGCGCCGTCGCCGTCGCCATCAGCAGCCGCCGCGGCGACGAGCGGTCGCTCACCGCGCCCCCCATCAGCATCAGCGCCGCCCGCGGGATCCCGGCCGCCATCGCGACCGTCCCCATCGCCACCCCGGAGCCGGTGAGCTGCAGCACCACCCACGGCAGCGCGACGATGTAGAACTGGTCGCCGGCCAGCGAGACGGTCGCACCCAGCCACCACAGCAGGAAATTGCGCTGGCGCACCGGATGCGGGCGGCGCTCGGGGGCGGGCAGGGCGGCGGGCAAGGCGGCAGTGCTCATCTCGATCCTGGCTTATGTAAATGTGAATTTACATTTACATTCATCCGGGATACTCTGTCAAGTACATTTCCCGCGCGAGGTAGGCGATGCCCCGAACCAGGAAGTCCTCCAACCTCGAGCCGCAGCAGGTTCGCAGCCGTGAGTCGTTGCGCAAGCTCCTGAAAGCGGCGAACGAAGTGCTCGGCCAGCGCGGGCTCGAAGGCACCACCATCCCCCGCATCGCGGACCACGCCGGGCTCACCCCGGGCGCCGTCTACCGCCGTTTCCGCGACAAGGAGGCGCTGCTCGAGGCCGCGATCCTCGGCATCCTGGAGCGCCAGGACGAGCGCATGAAAGGCGGCCTCACCCCGGAGAAGGTCGCGCTGATCCCGTTGCCTGTCTTTACCGAGCAGGTGGTGGGCGGCATGGTCACCGCCTACCGCGCCAACGCTTCCCTGCTTCGCGCGATGCGCATGTTCGCGCGCACGCGCCGCGGCACACCCTTCTGGCGGAAGGCGAGCCGCCTGGAGAGGCGCGCCTACGAGCGCGCCATCGACCTCTTCCTCGCTCACCGCGAGCGGATCCGCCATCCCGACCCGCGGCAGGCCGTCTCCCTCGCGCTCTTCATGCTGGCGAGTTCGCTTTACGAACTCATGGAGCACCCCGACGACCAGGGCCCATGGAAGGGCTTCCTCCCCAAGGACGAGCCTGCACTGAAGAAGGAACTGGTCCGCGCCTTCCTCAGCTACCTGGGCGCGGGGCCGCGGCCGGCGTAGCGCTCCGGCCCATAGCAACTCGCGGGCGCTGATAGAATCAAACATTCGACGCCGGTCTACGGAATATGTTTGAGAACCTCCAGGACAAGCTCCAGCGCGCCTTCAAGAACCTGCGCGGCCAGGGCACGCTCACCGAAGAGAACATCGGCGAAGCCCTGCGCGAGATCCGCCTCGCGCTGCTCGAGGCCGACGTCAACTTCAAGGTCGTCAAGGAGCTGATCGACGCCATCCGCGAGAAGGCGCTCGGTCAGGAAGTGATGACCGCGCTCTCGCCCGGCGACCAGGTCGTCAAGATCGTGCGTGACGAGCTCGTCCGCATCCTCGGCAAGGACACCGCCAAGCTCAAGTTCGGCACCCCGCCGACCGTCGTGCTCATGGCCGGCCTCCAGGGTTCCGGGAAGACCACCACCTCCGGCAAGCTCGCCGCCTGGCTGAAGAAGGGCGGCCACCGCCCGCTGCTGGTCTCGGTCGACGTCTACCGTCCCGCCGCGCGCCAGCAGCTCAAGGTCGTCGCCGACGCTATCCCCGCAGCCATTTACGAGGGCAAGGTCGAGGAGTCGAACACCGCGACGGTCGAGCGCCTCGCCAAGGAGGCGCGCCGCGAGGCCGTCAACACCGGCTGCGACGTCCTCATCGTCGACACCGCCGGCCGCCTGCACATCGACGACCAGCTGATGGAGGAGATGCAGTCGCTCAAGCGCCTCCTCAACCCGCAGGAGATCTTGTTCGTCGCCGACGCCATGACCGGCCAGGACGCCGTCAACTCCGCGAAAGAGTTCCACGACAAGCTCTCGCTCACCGGCGTCGTCTTGACGAAGATGGACGGCGACGCCCGCGGCGGCGCCGCGCTCTCCATCCGCTCCGTCACCGGCCAGCCCATCAAGTTCATCGGCGTCGGCGAAAAGTACGACGCGCTCGAGCCCTTCCACCCCGACCGCATCGTCGGCCGCATCCTCGGCATGGGCGACATCCTCTCGCTCATCGAGAAAGCCGAGGAGAAGATCGACAAGAAGAAGTCGGAGGAGTTCGCGAAGAAAGTGCTCGCGGGCGACGGCTTCACGCTCGAGGACTTCCGCGAGCAGCTCCGCCAGGTCAAGAAGCTCGGCTCGCTGCAAAGCATCGTGAAGATGATGCCCGCGGTCGGCCCCTTCGCCGGCATGCAGAAGGTCGCCGAGAACTTCGACGAGAAGGAGCTCGTCCGCGTCGAAGCCATCATCAGCTCCATGACGCCCTTCGAGCGCGACCACCACGAGTCCATCAACGGCTCGCGCCGCAAGCGTATCGCGCGCGGCTCCGGCACCAGCGTGCAGGAAGTGAATCAGCTCCTTCGCCAGTACGCCCAGATGAAGAAGATGTTCAAGGGCATGAGCCGCGGCAAGCTCGACCGCCGCCTCGCCGGCATGAAACTGCCGGGCATGTGACCGCGGTCACTTACGGACTCACGTTCCAGCGGCCACTCTGAATCGCTCACATCATGGAATGGCGCGGCTCCAACCCGAATGTGGCGACGCCCGAGTACTCCTCGCTCGCCGAGCGTCTCGACGCCATCACGCGCAATGTCGACGACCTCATCGGCCCGGCCCGGATGGAGCCTTCGCGCCGCGCAGTCGCCGAGCTCATCCAGTCGAAGGTGGCGGCCCTCGCGCTCGCCGCGGGCGAGAAGTCTCCCAACTTCGAGCTCCCCGACGCGCAGGGCCGCAACTTCATCCTCGGCGACCGCCTCGCGCAAGGCCCGGTCGTGCTCGTCTTCTTCCGCGGACGCTGGTGTCCCTACTGCATCGCGCAGCTGGAAGAGCTGGAGAAGGCTCGCCCGCTATTCGAGCAAGCGGGCGCGACGCTCGTCGCCGTCTCGCCGCAGAAGCCGCAGCACACCGGCTTCACCGCCGAGCAGCACCACCTGCGCTTCCCCGTCCTGAGCGACAAGGACAACACCGTCGCGCGCCAGTACGGCATCGCCTGGAAGCTGCCCTCTTACCTGGTCTCCCACTATCGCGGCGTCTTCGTGAACCTCGAGCACGCCAACGCCAACAAGGACTGGGAGCTGCCCGTCCCTGCGACCTTCGTCATCGCCCCCGACGCCACCATCGTCTGGGTGCGCACCGACCCCGACTTCCGGCGCCGCCCCGAGCCCCAGGAAGTCCTGCGTGTGGTGAAGATGCTGAAGGGCTTCTAGCCGCGGCCGCGAAAGCGGAGGATCGCGCGCCGGTCGCGCTTGGAAGGCTTCCCCGCCGGCAGCCGCTCCCACTCGGCCATCGCCTTGCGTTCCGCCGCCGTCTGCAGCCGCGCCGCCTTGCTCTCTTCGGTCTCGCGGTAGAGCGTTTGCGCCACTGCCGCCGACCCGCGCAGGTCGCTCAGCACCAGCACCTCGACCTGGAAGTCGCCGGCCGGCGCGCTGACCGCCAGCCTCATCCCGACGTGCACTTCGCGGGCCGGCTTCGCCGCCTGCCCGTTGAGCTTCACTCGTCCCAGGTCGCACGCGCGCGCCGCCTGGCTGCGCGTCTTGAAGAAGCGCGCCGCCCACAGCCACTTGTCGAGGCGTACGGAGCCCATGACGCCAAAAGTACACAGTCCACAGACCACAGTCCACAGTGGACCTCTCGGCCCCTGTGCGCTGTGGACGGTGGACTATGGACTACGCCGCCGAGCGGCGCTCGCCGCGCAGATAGCCGTCCCGGCACGCCTGCGAGCACAGGTGGATGGCGCCCAGTTCGATGATCCGGCGGTCGTCCCACTTGTCGAGGAAGCGGATGGAGCGCTGTACCCCGGACTTGTTCTCGACCTGCAGGTCCCAGCCCAGGATCCAGGTCTCTCGCTTGAGACGCTTGTCGTCGTCGGGTTTTACCTTGCCGCAGCTGTCGCAACTGATCTCGACCATGACTACCCTCCGGGACGCGCCTCGAGAACGCTGGAAATTAGGATGTGGCTCCCCGCCCGCCGGGTTCCCTGCCTCCCGCGCCCTAACTTGCCAAAATCCAGCGGTTTACGCGATAATCTAAGTTTGTCCCACACCTCGGAGTGATTCCTGGGAACAACTGAAAGGAAAGAAGTTCTGTGCTGATGATCCGTTTGGCGCGCTTTGGTGCGCGCAAGCAGCCTTACTATCGCGTGGTGGTGATCGACAAGCAGCGGGCCCGCAACGGCCGCTCCGTGGAGGTCGTGGGCACGTATAACCCGCGTACCAGCCCGGCGACCGTCGATTTCAAGAAGGACCGCATCGAGTACTGGCGCTCGCAGGGCGCCCAGCTCTCCCCGACCGTGAGCCGTCTGCTCGAAAAAGCTCCCGCCACCCCTGCCGGAACAGCGGCATAATAGGCGATTCAAGGGACGCATAAGGCCCCCGCACGATAAGGAGCCGTCGTATGGCGAACGAGCAGGGTGGGGATATGCGCATGCTGGTCGAGGAGATCGCGAAGGCGCTCGTCGACGAACCCGAGCAGGTTCAGGTGAGCGCGGTGGACGGCGAGCAGAACACCGTGCTCGAGTTGCGCGTCGCTCCCAATGACCTCGGCAAGGTCATCGGCAAGCAGGGACGCACGGCCCGTTCGATCCGCACGATCCTCGGCGCCGCCAGCATGAAGCTGAAGAAACGCTACACGCTGGAGATCCTGGAGTAGGGGACGAGGCCGCGACGTTCGTGGACCAGGCGTTCATCACCGTCGCGCGCGTCGTCCGCGCCCAGGGCCGGCACGGCGAGGTTGCCGCCGAGCTCCACACGGATTTTCCGGAGCGCTTTGCCGAGCGTACGCGTCTGTCGGCGCTCGCTGCCGATGGCTCGCGCCGCGAGCTCGCGCTGGAAGGGTTCTGGCTGCACAAGGGCCGCGTGGTGCTGAAGTTTGCGGGCGTCGATTCCATCGACGCCGCCGAGGAGTTGGCCGGGGTCGAGTTGCAGGTCCCGGCGGCTGACAGGACGCCGCTGCCCGAGGGCGCGGCCTACATCAGCGACCTGGTCGGCGCCGGCCTCTACGACGCGGGCCGCCTGGTCGGCAGGATCGACGACGTGCAGGCCGGCGCCGGCGAGGCGCGGCTGCTGGTGGTGAAGGCGGAAGGCCGGGAGTGGCTCATCCCCTTCGCCGCCGAGTACGTGAAGAGTTTTGATGTCCAGGGCAAGCGGCTCGAGATGGCGCTTCCCCAGGGCATGCTGGAGTTGGACGCGCCGCTCACCGAGGAAGAGAAGCGGGAGCAGCGCGGCGAGCAGACGGAATGAAGTTCGAGATACTCACGATCTTCCCGGATTTCTTCCGTGGCCCGTTCGAACACGGCATCGTGCGCCGGGCGCGCGAAGCTTCGCTCATTGACATCCAAGTGCGCGACCTGCGGGCCTTCACCCGCGACAAGCATCGCACGGTCGACGATCGTCCCTTCGGCGGTGGCGAGGGCATGGTCCTCAAGCCCGAGCCCATCTTCGAGTGTGCCGAGTCGCTGGGCATCGCCTCGCGGGCGGACCGCAAAGCCGGTACGGTGAACGAATCCGTCGTCCTGCTTTCGCCGCAAGGCGAGCTCTTCACCCAGAAGGTGGCGGAGGAGTTTGCCGGGCTTGAGCGGCTGGCCATCATCTGCGGCCGCTACGAGGGCGTGGACGAGCGCGTGGCCGAGCATCTGGCGGACCGCGAGATCTCGCTCGGCGACTTCGTGCTCTCCGGCGGCGAGCTCGGTGCGGCGCTCATCGTCGACGCGGTCTCGCGCCTCGTGCCGGGCGCGCTCGGCAACGAGGCCTCGTCGAAGCAGGAAAGCTTCAGCTCCCGGCGCGCCGCGAAGACGGCCGGCGAGCCGGATGCGACCTGCGCCTCGGGCGGATTGCTCGACTATCCGCACTACACGCGGCCGGCCGAGTTCCGCGGCCTGCCGGTGCCGGAGGTCCTCGTCCAGGGTGACCACGAGGCCATCCGCAAGTGGCGTCGCCGCCGCGCGCTGGAGAAGACGTTGCGCAATCGGCCCGACCTCCTCACCGGGGTCGCGCTGAGCAAGGAAGACGAAGATCTGCTCGCTGACCTTCGGGCAGCGGGTCGAAAAGCGGCGCTTTAGCGCCGCGTTGTGCAGGATCTGATTTTGGGGCTTTAGCCCAGGCAGGAAGAGGAAAAGAAAATGTCGATCTCACCCATCATGGACAAGGTTCTGGCCAAGCTGCAGCGCACCGACATCCCCGTTCTCAATCCGGGCGACAACGTGCGCGTGCACGTCAAGATCAAGGAAGGCGACAAGGAGCGCCTCCAGGCCTTCGAAGGCACCGTCATCTCCATCAACAACGGGCCGCAGGGCAGCTTCACCGTCCGCAAGATCAGCTTCGGACACGGCGTGGAGCGCATCTTCCCGCGCAACTCCAAGGTCCTCGACAAGGTCGAAGTCGTGCGCTCCGGCAAGGTCCGCCGCGCCAAGCTCTTCTACCTTCGCGACCTCAAGGGCAAGGCCGCCCGCCTGCGCGAAGACGAATAATCCGATCCAACGCTGAGGCGCAGAGGACGCGGAGAGGGCTGGTTCTCTTCGTCCCCTGTGCCTTCGTGTTTCGGCACGCGTTTCGAAGTAGTATTTCTCTAGTCTTCTCGGCGTACTCTGCGCCTCCGCGTTGAATATTTGCCTCGCAAGCTGAAACTCGTCTCCCCCGACGGCAAGCCGCTTTCCAAGGCGGCCGCCAAGATGCGCCTGCTCAAGCGCCTCAAGTGCACCACGCGCTACGAGAAGCGCGCCTGGCTCACCGGTGCCCGGCTGGTTGCCGGCGTGGACGAAGTCGGCCGCGGCTCGCTCTTCGGTCCGGTCGTCGCCGCCGCCGTCATCCTCGACCCTGGCGACCGCATCAAGGGTCTGCGCGACTCCAAGCTTCTCCCCGCCGAGCGCCGCGAAGTCCTGGCCGAACGCATCCGCGAGCGCGCCATCGCCTGGGCCATCGCCGCGGTGGATTCCGCCCGCATCGACCAGATCAACATCTACCAGGCGTCGCGCGTCGCCATGCTCGAGGCACTCGCCCAGCTCAATCCGGCGCCCGACCACCTGCTCATCGACGCCATGCGGCTCGACTGGCCTTCCGCCGGCGCGCCCTGCTCGCAGACCAAGCTCATCCACGGCGACGCCCTCTCCGCCTCCATCGCCGCCGCCAGCATCATCGCCAAGGTCGAGCGCGACCGCATGGTCGCCGCCTGGGACCCCGTCTTCCCCGTCTACGGCCTCGCCTCCAACAAGGGCTACTTCACGCGCAAGCACGCCGCGGTGCTCCGCGAGCACGGGCCCTCGCCACTCCACCGCCAGTCTTTCGCGCCGGTCTGGATGGCCTCGCACCCCCAGGAGGTGCTGGCGTTCATGTTGGAGGAAAAGAGTCTCGCCGCCCAGGACGAAGAAGCCGTAGAGGCGGCTCTCGCGGAATCGCTCGATCCCGAACGAACCGCGAACCACTAGCCGCCGCTCTACCCGACGATCAGCGGGAACTTGCTCACGCGGTTGCCGTCCGGGTCGAGCACTTCCAGCACCATGCGGTCTTCCACCGCGACCTTGCCCACGTTGAACGACACGCGGTAGACGCGCTCGTCGTACGGCACGTCCGCCGGAACCCCGATCAGCCTGACCGCCGCCGGCTCCAGCACCCGCGCCTCCAGGCCGTGGAAGATCACCAGCCGGAACTTCAGCCTGAGCAGGTAGTCGTTCACCGGCTGCTCCGCATGCACCGGGTACGGCGCATCGTCGCGGTCGGCCAGCTTCTTTTTGCGCGCGCTCGCCGTCACCCGAAAGTCGATGACCTCGGGATAATGCTTGACCGGCTCGCCGCTGGCGCTGGTGACCAGCACCCGCCCGTTGTCTTCCCGCCGCTGCAGCCCTTCGAACCCGATCGCCTCGGCCGACGCCAGCAGGCACACGACCTTCTTCGCCGGCTCCAGTCGCAGCGTGTCGTAGCCCAGCGGCACCACCGCGTGAAAGTCGTAGCCCCACGCCGTGGGTGCCGACTTCGCGGGACCCGAGGCGGCGCCCGCGGCGGCCAGCAGCAGCACGACCCCGAGGATCGTCAGCCGGCGCGTCTGCGTTGTATTCTGCATGGGGGCCTGCAGGCGGAGGCGACGTCACTCCGCTGCTTTTGAGATGCCGCCCCGCGGTCCTGCTGCTGCTCCGCTCGTTTGCCGAAAAATGTTCCGACTGCTCTGCGTCACCGCCCATCCCGACGACGAAGCCGGCAGCTTCGGCGGAACCCTGCTCATCTACGCGGAACGCGGCGTCCAGACCTACGTCACCTGCCTCACCCCCGGCCAGGCCGCCCGCAACCGCGGCGGCGCCAGGTCCGACGACGAGCTCGCCGCCTTGCGCCGCAACGAGTTCGCCGCCGCCTGCGCCATCCTCAAGGTCCATGACGGCGAGGTGCTCGGCTACCGCGACGCCGGCCTCGACCGCGAGAACTTCCTCGAGGTCGTCGGCACCCTGGTCCGCCGCATCCGTACCGTGAAGCCGCACATCGTGCTCTGCCAGGGCACCGAGGGCGTCATCACCGCGCACCCCGACCATTCGATGGCCTCGTTGTTCGCCTCCGCCGCCTACCACTGGGCCGGCCGCTCCAACCGCTTCACCGACCAGCTCGAATCCGGCCTCGCGCCTCACTACGCCCAGAAGCTCTACTACTCCACCGCGCCCTCTTCCCTGCCCGACTACCCGCACCCGGTCGCGCTCGCGCCCATCACCACCGCCATCCAGATCGGCCGGCACCTCGAGACGAAGATCCGCGCCTTCGCCGCGCACACCTCGCAGAATCCTTTGCTGGAACGTTACGAGAAGACCGTGCGCGCGCGCGGCCAGGTCGAGTACTACCACCTCGCCAACCGCCTCAAGCCCGGCCACGCCGACAAGGAACTGGAAACGGACCTGTTCGCGGGCGTAGTGGAATAACGCTACTTCTTCTCCTCGATGCTCCAGTCCGACCACAGCGAGCCGCCGACCTCGTACATCACCAGCTCCTTCGAGTGGCGGGTCAGGAAGGACCGCGGCCGGATCCCCTTCGCGTAGAGCGTTTGGGTGAGGTAGTACTCCTTGCCCGCTTCCAGCTTCATCCGCAAGCCGACCGCGTCGTAGGTCTGGCTGATCAGGTCGTACTCCCCCGGCTCGAGGTAGAAGAAGAGGTAGCAGCCGGGCCCGGTAAACCCCACGAGCTTCCCGTTGGCCCAGAGCCCGGCGTAGGCGTAGCGCTTTTCCGGCCCGATGCGCCGCATGACCGTCGCCGGCGACGCCACCACGACCAGCGCCTTGTCGCCTTTCACCTCGGGCAGCGGATGCTGCTTGTCGGTGTTCAGGTAGCGGATGCGGACCTTCGGCAGCGTGTCCTTGTCGATCTCCAGCGGCTTCTCCTCGAAGACCGGCACCTGCAGGCGCTCGCCGAGGGCGCCCTGCAGCGCCTTCATCACCGCCGCCGCCGACTTCTTGTCGATCACCAACCCGTACGTCGCCGTGCCGCCGGCCTGCTTGTGCTCGAGCACCAGGTAGTGGTCGTTGTCGAAGGGCTTGTCGATCGAGGTGGCGATGGCGTTGCCGAAGAGCAGCCCGCCCGCCATCATGCCGAGGAACGACGCGCCGAACCCGGCCTTCCGCCCCAGCGTGTCGACCTCCACCACGGCCTTGCTGATGTCGTCGTAGGCGACGTCGAGGGGACGGTCGCCGGACTTCACGCGCAGCCGCCGGGCCGCGTCGTCAAATACCAGCGTTGCGCCCTTTTCGTCCATCTCGCGCTCGTTGCTCTTCACGAAGCGCGCCTTGACGTCGGGGAAGGTGGTTTGTGCGAACGAGATGCCGGCCAGCAACAGGCCGGCTGCAAGGATGGCCCAGCGCTTCATCACACACCTCCGGAGCGTGCGGGTCCCGGAGCCCTGGGAAAGATGGGCCATGATACACACCGCCCGCCGCCGGCCGGTCTACTTCTTCTTTTTCTTGGGTTTATCTTCCGGCATGCCGCCGGGCATCGTGCCCATCACCGAGGCGAGCACCTTGTTGAAGGCCTCCTCCTTGGTCATCTCTTTCTTGCCGGTCTGGCCGGCGCGGTAGGAGTGGTCGTAGTCGCAGGTGCGGCACCGCACGCGCGTGACCTTGTCGCCCTCCATCGCCACCACGGAGTGGTCGCTCGGCCGCTTGCACTTCGAGCAGTACGTCTCGATGTAGTCGCCGACCCGCATCATGGCGCGGAGTCTACCACGCGGGGCTGTCATCCTGGGCGAGGCGTTTCTTCTTTTTGCCGAGCGAAGGACCTGGGCGAGCCACCGCGCCGCTGCGCGAGGCGAGCATCCTGATCGGGTGCGACTGATATGATTCGGGTTCGATGACCACCCGGCGCGGCAAGTTCATCACCATCGAGGGCCTCGACGGCTGCGGAAAGTCCACGCAGCTCGAGCGCCTTGCCGCCGCCCTGCGCAAGCAGGGGCTCACCGTCGTGACCACGCGCGAGCCCGGCGGCACCGCCATCGGCGAGAACGTCCGCGCCGTCCTGCTCGATTCGCGCACCGCGGGCCTCGACCCCTGGGCCGAGCTCGCGCTCATGTTCGCCGCGCGCGCCCAGCACATCGCCGAGGTCATCCGCCCCGCGCTCGACCACGGCAAGTTCGTCCTCTGCGACCGCTTCACCGACTCCTCCGAGGCCTACCAGGGCGGCGGCCGCAAGCTCGGCTCCGAACCCGTCCTCGCGCTCCATCGCACGCTCTGCGGAAACCTCCAACCCGACCTCACCATCCTGATGGATTCCGAGGTCGCTGCCAGCGTGGAGCGCGCGCGCCGCCGCAACCAGCAGAAAGGCGTCACGGTGGACGAGAACCGCTTTGAGTCCGAGTCGCGCGCCTTCTTCGGCCGCGTCCGCGACAAGTACCTCGAGATCGCCAAGCGCGAGCCGCAGCGCGTCGTCGTGGTCAACGCCCGGAAGCAGGCCGACCCCGTCTCCGAAGAGATCCTCGGCCTGGTGCGCGAGCGCCTCCTCAAGTCCGCCACCGGAGCCCGCCGCTGATGCCTTTCTCCGACTTCCACGGCAACTCGGAAACCGTCACTCGCCTGCGCGAGATGATCGCGCGCCGGCGCCTGCCGCACGCCGTCATCCTCGCCGGCCCCCGCGGCGCCGGCAAGTACACGCTCGCGCAGATGGCCGCCAAGGCGATGAACTGCCTCGACCAGCCGCGCGAGAACGGTCTCGCCGAGTTCTGCGGACGCTGTTCCAACTGCACCCGCATCGCCCAGGCCGACGACTTCGAAGCCCGCTTCCACGAAGCCGTCGAAGCCCGCGAAGGCCTAAAGGAGACCGACAAGAAGGACACCCGCATCTTCGTCCAGACCCACCCGGACGTCCTCATCATCCCCGCCGACCCGCCGCAGATGATGATCAAGGTCGGCCAGGTGCGCCACGTCATCGGCACCATCTATTACCGGCCCGGCGAAGGCCGCGAACGCGTCTACATCTTCACCTGCACCGCGTTCATCCGCGAGGCCGAGAACGCGCTGCTGAAAGTCCTGGAAGAGCCGCCCGAGTTCGCGACCCTCTTCCTGCTCGCCGAGAATCCCGGCGAGCTGCTGCCGACCATCCGCTCGCGCTGCGTCACGCTCACGCTCGGCGCGCTGCCCGTCGCCGACATCGAGAAATATCTCGCCCGCCGCCCCGAGCTCGCGGCCAGGCAGCGCGCGCTCATCGCCCGCCTTGCCGAGGGCGCCATCGGCCGCGCCAGGTCCTTCGACCTGGCGGCCTACATCGCCGCGCGCACCGACGCGCTCGCGCTCCTCAAGTCCGCCATCTCGGCCGAGGACCACAGCGCGCTCTTCCGCGTGACCGAGACCTACCGCGCCGGCGCCGAGGGCCGCGAGAAGACCGACCAGCTCCTGCGCGCTCTCTATCTCCTCCTCGAGGACCTGATGTTCGCCAGGTCCGGCGCCACCGAGCTCATCCGCAACGTAGACATCGCGCCCGACCTCACGCGCCTTGCCGGCTCCATCGACTTCCCCTGGCTCGCCGCCGCCGCCCAGGGACTCGCCGAGGTCGAGCGCGGCATGCGCCGCAATCTGCTGCGCTCGCTCTCCCTCGACGCCTTCGCCGTCTCCCTCGAGCGCTAGGCAAGTTTCCGCGCCCACCTCTCTTCCCTTTCTCGTGAGCCATACCGAGCGAACTCGCCAGAACCCAGCAAGAAAGAGGACTTCTCCGCAAACCTCCCCTCCTCCCTTCCTCCTGTCTTGGTTTTGACCAAAGCAAAACGCCCGCCGTGGCGGGCGTCGTTCGTTCTTGTGGAAGCCTAGCCGCCGTTGTGATTGCGGCCGTTCTCGTCCTTGTAGATGTACTTGATACTCGGCTTGTAGATCAGGATGTTCGACTGCCCGCCCCGGTTCAGCTTGATGCAATCGCGGTCGTACCACTCGATCGTCCCGTGCATCTGCTCGCCGTCTTTGAGCACCACGACCAGCCGCGTATGCGTCTGCATCTGCTTCTGGTAGTAGAAGTTCTCGGCGTGGGTCTGCTCCGGGGGGGTGGGCTTGCGGCCTCCGCCGCCACCCATCGGCCGCTCCCGCCGCTCCGGCTGCTCCGGACGCGTCAGCGTCGGCCGGATCAGCTTCCGGTTCGAGAAGTCGTCCGTAACCGTCTCGGGCGCCTGCCGCGCCGCCGTGGAGTCGTCTTTCATGAGGCCTCGACTGGACCGCATCGGCCGGATAGCAGACAACGGCACATGCGTGCGGCCGCGCAGCTCTCTCCGGGGAAATCGATGCAGGCTAGATTTGCTGCCTACCCTATCACAGGGGTAGTCCACAGTCCACAGCGAGTGGACAGTGGACGGTCACGGGACGCGAGCTGTCCACCGTCCACTGTCCACTTGCCGGCGGCTACTTGATCTTCGGCAGCACGATCCCCTGCTGCGCCTGGTACTTGCCCTTGCGGTCCTTGTAGCTGACCTCGCACATCTCGTCGGACTGGAAGAACAGGATCTGGCAGAGTCCCTCGTTGGCGTAGATCTTCGCCGGCAGCGGCGTCGTGTTCGAGATCTCCAGCGTCACGAACCCTTCCCACTCGGGCTCGAACGGCGTGACGTTCACGATGATGCCGCAGCGCGCGTAGGTGCTCTTGCCCACGCATAGCGTCAGCACGTCGCGCGGGATCTTGAAGTACTCCACCGACCTGGCCAGCGCGAACGAGTTCGGCGGGATGATGGCCACGTCCGTCCGCTTCGTCACGAACGACTCCTCGCGGAAATCCTTCGGGTCGACGATCGAGTTGTTCACGTTCGTGAAGATCTTGAACTCGTCCGACACCCTCAGGTCGTACCCATACGACGACAGCCCGTACGAGATCATGCCGCTGGCGTTCTGCCGGTCGGCGAATGGGTTGATCATGTCGTGTTCCAGCGCCATCATGCGGATCCAGCGATCGCTCTTGATCGACATTCCTGTCCTCTTTACGGGCACTTCCACGGGCGCGGCAGAACTCATGCTAATCCCTTCCTCGCTAGGCAGTGAGCTTCTCCCTTCAATATCCCCGAAGCCGCGGCTTTTGGGAATCCGGCAGCCGAAAAAAGCTGTGGGAAACCCCGCCCAAACCTTTCGTTGACAACGTCCGCTATCCCCTTTAGTATCCGCTAGTTGGAAGAATCCCCAACAATCCCAGCATCCCAGCGTCGCGGAGCCCGACCGTGATCAAGCTCGACATCATCAACCAGGTCGTCTCGAAGACCGGCATCACCAAGACCAAGGCCGAGCAGGCTGTCGAGATCGTCTTCGAGAGCATGAAGAAAGCGCTGTCCCGCGGCGACCGCATCGAGCTGCGCGGCTTCGGCGTCTTCAACGTCCGCCCCCGCAAGACCGGCATCGGACGCAACCCTCGCACCGGCGCCGAGGTCAACATTCCCCCCGGCAAAGCCGTCCGCTTCAAGCCCGGCAAAGAGCTGCAGTCCATCGACTAGCACCACCGGCGTCCCCGAGCGCGGCCGCTGTGCGCCGCGCTGTTTCTTTGTTGTCATTCCGAGCGAAGCGCGACCGGAGTCCGCCGTGGCGGACGAGGGAGCGCGAGTCGAGGAACCCCTATACTGATATCCGGCCTCCCGTGAGCACACCCGAAACCAACCTCTCCATCTCCCTCGCAGACCCCGGCCACCCCTATCCGGTCTACGTCCTCCGCCCGCCCCGCCGCCGCTACTGGCTCCATCTCCTCCTCTTCCTGCTGACCGTCTTCACCACGCTGATGATGGGCGCGCGCCTCGAGTACAACTTCCTCAACAACCTGCCGCCGCTGCGCCTCGACCACGACTTCTTCCCGCTCCGCTGGGTCCTTTCCCACCCCCGCAACCTGCTGCTCGGCATCCCATTCTCGGTCACCCTGCTCGCCATCCTCCTGGCCCACGAGATGGGACACTTCCTCTACTGCCTCCGCTACCGCGTTTACGCCACGCTGCCCTTCTTCATCCCTGCGCCCACGCTGCTCGGGACCTTCGGCGCCTTCATCCGCATCAAGTCGCCCATCCCGGACCGCCGCGCGCTGTTCGACATCGCCGTCGCCGGGCCCATCGCTGGCTTCGTGGTCGCCCTGCCCGCGGCCGTCGTGGGACTGCTGCTCTCCAGGCACGCCCCCGGCCTGGTCGCCGAGTCCGACATCGCCTTCGGATACCCGCTGCTCTTCCACCTGCTGCACTCCCTCATGCCGTGGTCGCACTACGGCGCCGCGCAGCTCAGCCTCGACACCCTCTACCTCCACCCCATCGCCATCGCCGCCTGGATCGGCCTGCTCGCCACCGCGCTCAACCTGCTGCCCGGCGGCCAGCTCGACGGCGGACACCTCATCTACGCCGTCGCCCCCGCGGCGCACCGCCGCTCCACGCGCGCGCTCACGCTCCTGCTGCTGCCGATGGCGCTCTTGTTCTGGGGTGGCTGGATGTTCTGGGCGCTCTTCCTCGCGCTCATGGGCGCGCGGCACCCGCAGGTCGCGCCGCTGCCGGAGCTCGGCCGCGGCCGCCGCATACTCGCGCTCCTCGCCCTGCTCATCTTCGTCCTGTCGTTCACGCCCGCGCCCATCGTCGGCGGCTCCCTGCTCGACTCCTGGGCCGACTTCCACCGCTAGAGCAGCGATAGCGGGTCCACGTCCACGATCACGTTCGTCCGCGGGATCTTCTGCTCCGCCGCGTGTCCCAGCATCGCCCGCAGCAGCTCGTTCAGCCGCTTCCGCGAATCCGACTTCAGCACGAAGTGGTACCGGTAGTCCCGCTTCAGACGCACGATGGGCGCCGCCGCCGGCCCCAGCACGCGTACGCTCTTCGTCTTGTTCCCCTCGAACCAGCGACCCAGCACGCCGCTCCACCGCAGCGCCTGCTCCAGTCTGTCGCTCCGCACCAGCACGTTCGCCAGCGCCGAGAATGGCGGATACCGCATCCACCCGCGATACCGCACCTCCTTCTGGTAGAAGCCCTCGTAGTCGTGCTGCGCCGCGAACTGGATGGCGTAGTGGTCGGGAAAGAACGTCTGCAGCACGACGCGCCCCGGCTGCTCCCCCCGCCCGGCGCGCCCCGCCACCTGCGTCAGCAATTGGAACGTGCGCTCCGCTGCCCGGAAGTCCGGGAAACCGAGCGCGAAGTCCGCGCCCACCACCCCGACCAGCGTCACCCCCGGCACGTCGTGTCCCTTGGCGATCATCTGCGTCCCGACCAGCAGGTCGATCTCGCCCGAGTGCAGCTGGCCGAGCACGCGCTCGAAGTCCGCGCGCCCGCGCACCGTGTCGCGGTCCATCCGCCCGATGCGCGCCGTCGGAAACTCCCGCTGCAGCAGGTCCTCCAGCTTCTCCGACCCCGACCCGAGGAAGTACAGGTACTCGCTCCCGCACTTCGGGCACGTCTTCGGCACCGGACGCTTGAACCCGCAGTAGTGGCATTCCAGCTTGTTCGCGCCCTTGTGGTACGTCAGCGCGATGGCGCAGTTCTGACACTCGATCTTCTCCCCGCACGTCCGGCACAGCACGATGGCCGAGTACCCGCGCCGGTTCAGCAGGATCATCGCCTGCTCGCCGCGCGCCAGGCATGCGGTGATCTCCCCGGTCAGCTTGCGCGCGAACAGGTGATCCTCGCCCGTCTCGGCGAACTCCGCCTTCATGTCCACCAGTTCGACCTCGGGCAGCGGCCGCTTCTCCACCCGCTCGCGCAGCGCCAGCAGCGCATACTTCTGCCTCTCCGCGTTGTGGAACGACTCCAGCGACGGCGTCGCCGAGCCCAGCACCACCGCCGCGCCGCTCAGCTTGCCGCGCATCACCGCGACGTCGCGCCCGTGGTACCGCGGCGTCTCCTCCTGCTTGTAGGAAGAATCGTGCTCTTCATCGACGACGATCAGCGCCAGCTCCGGCACCGGCGCGAACACCGCCGAGCGTGTCCCGACCACGATGCGCGCGCCGCCGGCATGGATCCGCCGCCACTGCTCCGCCCGCTCCGCCGGCGTCAAAGCCGAGTGCAGGATCGCCACCTCGTCGCCAAAGATCTCGTACAGGTGCGCCGCCGCTGCCGGCGTCAGCCCGATCTCCGGCACCAGCATCAGCGCCGACTTCCCCGCCGCCAGCACCTCCTGCATCGCCGCCAGGTACACCGCCGTCTTGCCCGATCCCGTCACCCCGAACAGCAGCGACGCCGAGAACTTCCCCGCCTTCGCCGCCGACGTGATCCGCTCCAGTGCTCCCTGCTGCTCGGCGTTGAGCTGGTAGTCGCGCTTCTTCGCCTTCATGCCCGTGAGGTGGAAGTCCTGCGCCTCCTCCACGATCTCCACCACGCCGCGCTTCTCCAGCGTTTTCAGCGAGCTGGGCGAGATGTCCAGCCCGTGCAGCGTCGCCACGTGCAGCCGCCCGCCGCTCGCCGCCAGCGCCTCGACGATCGCCCGCTGCGAGTCGTTCAGCTTCCCCTCGGCGTTTTTCAGCACCGCCACCTTCGCCACGCGCTTCTGCTCGCGCGCTTCCGAGACGTCCTGCCACGCGATCCACTTCTTACGCAGCATGCCCGCCAGCAGCGCGCGCGAGGCGCCGGTCGCCGCCCGCAGCGAGCCCTCGCGCGCCAGCTCGCGGCCGCTCAGGTAGTTCAGGACGGCGTACTCCACGTCCTGCTCCGCCGGCGTGCGCTGCGTCCGCCGCGACGACCCGACCTCGCTCGCCTGGTAGAGCGCCTCGTGGCCGGCGTCCGTGATGCGGTATTCGCGGATGCGCCGCACCTCTGCCATCACCGGCAGCATGGCGCGGAAGACCTCGCCCAGCGGCGCCAGGTAGTAGCTCGCGATCCACTCCGCCAGTTCGCGCATGGGCGCATCCAGCAGCGACGCGGCGTCGAGCGCCTCGAGCACCTCTTTGGTCTTTACGGATGGCTTCTCGTCGTGCAACCGCACGACCACGCCGGCCATGCGCTGCTGCCCGAACGGCACCAGCACGCGCCCGCCGACCACCGGCGCGGTCGCTCCCACGCGATACGTGAAGGTGGCGTCGAGCGGGACCGGTAACGCCACGTCGCAGTATTCGGGCATGTGCGGCTAACAATGTATCAGGACAAAAAAGCGGCGCGGATGCGCCGCTCACTGGCTACTGACCACTGCCCTTTGGCGGCTTCAGCCCCAGCTCTTTCATCGCCATCTGCAGGTCCTTCCACGCCTCGCCCTTCTGGCGCGGGTCGCGCAGCAGGTACGCAGGATGGTAGGTCGCCACCAGCTTGGTCCCGCGGAAGTCGTGCCAGCGTCCGCGCAGCGCGCTCATCGGCTCGTTCACGTTGAGCAGCGCCTTCGTCGCGGTCGCGCCCAGCGCCACGATCACCTTCGGCTGGATGGCCGCGATCTGCCGGTACAGAAACGGCCCGCAGGTCTCCATCTCGTCGCGCTCCGGCGTGCGATTGTCCGGCGGCCGGCACTTCACCACGTTCGCGATGTAGACGTCCTCGCGCTTCAGGCCCATCGCCTCGATCATCTTGTTCAGCAACTGTCCGGCGCGACCCACGAACGGCTCGCCCTTCGCGTCTTCGTCCGCCCCCGGACCTTCCCCGACGAACATCAGCTCCGCGCGCGGGTTCCCCACGCCGAACACCAGGTTCTTCCGCCCCTTGTGCAGCACGCACCGCGTGCAGTCGCCGATGTCCTCGCGGATGGCACGCAGCTCGGCCTCGACGTCGCGCACGATGGGTAGCGCCGGCGGCTCGCCGGCTGGAGCGCGGGCGACTCGCCCGCGCTCGTCTTCGGCAGAGACGGCCTTCTGGCCGTCTCCTCGCCGATACAGGTCGTAAATCCCCATCTCGCGGTAATACTGCAACCGCGCGGCCAATTGTCTTTGGAATTCTGGGTCGTTGAGCAGGTCGGTCATCGGGCTACGACTTACGACCGAATCGTAGCAGCTTTGCGCTGTTTGAGCGCGACCACTTCGTCGAGGACGCGGTGCGCGACCTCCCACTTCGTCGTCTCCGCGACCTCGATCACCTGGCCGTCGCGCGTCAGGATCGAAACCGCGTTGCGGTCACTGTCGAACCCGATTTCCGTCTTCGAGACGTCGTTCGCCACGATCATGTCGAGCTGCTTGCGCTCCAGCTTGTCTTTCGCGTGTGCCAGCACGTTGCTCGTCTCCGCCGCGAACCCTACCACTAGCTGGTTCTGCCGCACGCGCGCGATCTCCGCCAGGATGTCCGCCGTGGGCTCGAACTCCATCGTCAGCGGCCCCTTGCGCTTGATCTTCTCCGCCGCCGCCTGCTTCGGCCGGTAGTCCGCCACCGCGGCCGTCTTGATGGCGATGCTCGCGCGCTTCAGGTTGGCCATCACCGCCTCGCGCATCTGCTCGGCGGTCTCGACCTTCACGACCTCGGCCGCGCCCGGCGCCTTCAGCCCCACCGGCCCCGTGATGAGGATGACGTGCGCGCCGCGCCGCAGCGCCGCTTCCGCCAGCGCGTAGCCCATCTTCCCGCTCGACCGGTTCGAGATGTAGCGGACAGGGTCGACATACTCGCGCGTCGGCCCCGCGGTGACCAGCACCGTCTCGCCGGCCAGATCCTGCGTGGCGCCCAGCGCCTCGAGTGCCGCGGTCACGATCGATTCGTTCGCGGCGAGGCGTCCGGGCCCGGTCATGCCGCAGGCCAGGTACCCGGCATCCGGTTCGACCACGCGCACGCCGCGCGCCTTCAACGTCGCGATGTTCTTCTGCGTGGCCTCGTTCTCCCACATGTTCACGTTCATCGCCGGCGCCACGACCACCGGCGCCTTGGTCGCCAGGAACAGCGTGGAAAGGAAGTCGTCGGCCAGCCCGTTGGCGAACTTGGCCAGCGTGTCCGCCGTCGCCGGCGCCACGACCAG
>DATIBR010000064.1 GCA_035457425.1 Terriglobales bacterium | reverse complement strand
CATCGACGACAGCCAGCAAGGCCGCTACCAGGAGTCGGTCGCGAAGCTGCGCGCCGCGCTCGCCACCGAGAGTGACTCCGTCCCGGTCCATTACCTGCTGGGCATCGACTACTTCCGCCTCCGGGACTTTCCGGCGGCGGTGGCCCAGTTCCAGCGCGTGCTCGAGCTCAGCCCCGACTACACGCTCGCGCTCTACTACCTCGGCCTGTCGTACGCCCAGGCGGGCGACAACCAGAACGCCATCTCCGCGCTGCGCCGCACGCTCGAGCTCGACGCCACGAACTACTCGGCCGCGTTCAATCTCGGCGTGGCTTATGTCAGGCAACAGCAGCCCGCCGAGGCGATGGCCGCCTTCCAGCGCTCCATCGAGATCAATCCCGCTTACGCCCAGGGATACCGCGCATTGGGCGAGATGCTGCTCGCGCAAGGCCAGGTGGACGATGCGCTCGCAGCCGCCCGCAAGGCGGCAGAGCTCGCGCCCGAGCTGCCCGGCATGCACGTCTCGCTCGCCCGCGTGCTCGAGGCCAAGGGCCTGCACGAGGAAGCGCGCGCCGAGATGGAAAAGGCCCGCGCGCTCGGGACGCCGCGATGAAGCGCGCCTTCGCCACCGTGCTGCTGCTGCTCGCCGCCGGCGGCGCCCTCGCGCAGAAGTCCGCGCCGGCACGGAAGGCGGCAGCCGGCAGGCCGAACGTCCTGCTCATCACCATCGACACGCTGCGCGCCGACCGCGTCGGCTGCTACGGCTACAAGGAGATCAAGACGCCGGCCATCGACGGCCTCTGCCGCGACGCCATCGTCTTCGACCGCGCCATCGCGCAGGTGCCGCTCACCTGGCCGTCGCACGTCGCCATCCTCACCGGCACCTATCCCTTCTGGAACGGCGTGCAGGACTTCACCGGTCAGCCGCTCCGCCCCGGCGTCGCCACGCTGCCCGAGGCCATGAAGCGCTCCGGCTACGCCACCGGCGCGGTCGTCAGCTCGTTCGTCCTCGACCGCAGCTTCGGCATGGCCCGCGGCTTCGACTCCTACTACGACGCCTTCACCGGCAAAGCCTTCATGGAGAAGGACCTCGGCCTCGTCGATCGCCGCGCCGGCGAGAGCGTCGACCACGCCCTGGCCTGGCTCAAGCAGAAGCGCGCCGGCCGGCCCTTCTTCTTCTGGCTCCACCTTTACGACCCGCACAGCCCCTACGCGCCGCCCGAGCCCTTCGCCTCCGAGTACCGCGACCGCCCCTACGACGGCGAGATCGCCTACGCCGACAGCCAGCTCGCCCGCGTCTTTGCCTGGCTCAAGCAGGCCGGCCTCTACGATTCCACGCTCATCGTTCTGACCAGCGATCACGGCGAGTCGCTCGGCGAGCACGGCGAGCGCGAGCACGGCTACTTCATCTATCAGTCGACCACGCACGTCCCGTTGGTGGTGAAGCCGCCGCGCGGCAAGTTCTCCCAGCCGCGCCGCGAAGGCGCCGCCGTCGAGACCATCGCCATCCCCGCGACCATCCTCGAGATCCTCGGCCTGCGCGACTCCATCCAGAAGCAGTTCCAGGCGCCCAGCTTGCTGCGCGCCGACGACACCTCGCTCGCCTACGCCCAGACGCTCTATCCCTACAGCTCCTTCGGCTGGAGCGCGCTTCGCAGCCTGGAGAACGCGCGTTACCACTACATCGAGGCGCCCCAGCCGGAGCTCTACGACCTGGACAACGATCCCAACGAGCAGCGCAACCTGCTCGGGCCGCAGTCGCCGGCGGTGGGCGCGGCCCTCAAGGAGAAGCTCGCGCAGCGCATGAAGGATTTCGCTCCGCCCGAGCTCGCCGCCGGCGGCGAGCAGCTCGACCCCGAAGCTGCCGGCAAGCTGCGCGCCCTGGGCTACATGGCGTACAAGGCGCCGGTGCCGGAAGGCGGCACGGCTGCCGCGCTTCCCGACCCCAAGTCGAAGCTGGCGGAGTTCAACGCCATCCTGCAGGCCACCGACCTGCTCCAGCTCGGCCGCTTCGCCGAAGCCGAGGCCGTGCTCGCCCGCGTCCGCGAGACCGACCCGAAGATGTACCTCATCCCCTTCCTGCTGGCCGAGGGCTACACCCGCGCGGGTGACGTTCCGCGCGCGACCGCGGAGTTCCGCAAGACGCTTGAGTTGAATCCCACCTTCGACCAGGCCATGCTCGGCTTGGCGCGGACGCTCCACGCCCAGCAGCAGGACGAAGAAGCGCGGACATGGCTCAACAAGGCCCTGGAGCAAAATCCGCGCAATTTCCGTGCATGGTACCAGCTCGCCTGGATCGAGTTGGCGCAGGGGCGCGAGCCGGAAGGCCTCGCCGCCTTCGAAAAGGTGCTCGAGATCCAGCCCAACTTCGGCCTCGCGTACCGCGACTTGGGGATGTTCCGCATCCGCCAGCAGGATTACCCGAACGCCGCGAAGCTGCTCGGCCGTGCCGCGGAACTAGGCGTCGAAGAGGCGCCGCTCTATAACTTTCTCGGGATCGCCCTTGGCCAGACCGGCAAGCCGCAGGCGGCGCTCGAGAGCTATCAGCACGCGGTCAAGCTCGATCCCACGCTCGCAGAAGCGCGCCTGAATCTCGGCATCGCGCTCTACCAGGCCGGCCGCCGTGCCGCCGCCAAGCCCGAGTTCCAGGAAGCCTGCCGCTTGCGGCCCCAGTTCTGCAGCTACACGCCCGCGGACCTGCGCTGAGTGTCATCCTGAGCCGAGGGCGGCGAACGATCTCATCGCCCATCCTTATCCCTGAGCGCGCGTCTTACTGCTTCGCGCTGCTTCCTTCCAGCCGCCCCAGCACCGCGCGCGCCTGCGGCGCCAGCGGGTCATCGGGGAAGCGCGTGAGGAAGGCGTGCAGTTCCGCGATGGCGAGCTGCCTCTTCTGCTGCTGCAAGTACAGGTTCACCAGCTCCAGGTGGACCTTGGGGTTGAGCGGGTCGAGCTCCTGCGCCTTGCGCAGCTCGCGTTCCGCGGCATCGTTCTCGTGCGTCCGGGCCAGCACGGTCCCGAGCAGGAAATGCCCGAGCGCCACCTGCGGCTGCCGCCGCAGGCCTTCCTCCAGGATGCGCCGCGCCTCGGGAAAATTTTCCGTGAGCAGGAACACGTTCCCAAGGTTGAAGTACGCCTGCGTATCCCCCTGGTTCAGCTTCAGCACCGACTCGAACTGCTCCCGCGCCAGGTCGAATCTCCCCTGCGTCACGTAGGCGGTCCCCAGGTTGTTGTGCGCGGGATAGAAGTCGGGCGCGAGCGTGAGCGCCTGCTCAAAGTGCTTGATGGCCTTCTCCAGCTTTCCCTTATCCTGCTCCTTCACTCCCGCCTCGAACTCCTTGATGACCTTCTTGGGAAACTCCTTCGCGTAAGAGGCGTCGACAACGTAAGGATTCTGGCCTGCGACCTGCGGCTGCGGTACGGCGGGTTTCTCGGGGGGTTTGGGGATCAGAGTGATGTTCAGGATGTTACTGCGCGTGAACACTGGGTTGACGGACACGTCCTCGCTGTACGGCTGGAAGCGCTCGTCATTCACTTTGACGTGGTACAGGTTCGGCACGAGGAACAGGAAGGAGTAGCGCCCTTCGTCGTCGGTCCACACTTCGTTCACGACCGCGCCACGCGCCTCCAGCGCAACCTTGATACGGGATGGAGGGTGGCCGCTGCGCGCGATGCTGATCTGTCCCACGATCGAGCCCGTGTCGTTCTGCGGCGCGGCCAGCGGGCAGCCGGCCACCAGGAAAAGCCCGAGCGCGAAGAGCGCCGAAGCCAGGGAGTACCGGCCGGGTTGTGTCACAAGACCCCTCCGTTGACCGCAATGAAAATGGGGCCCGGCTCGTCGCCGGGCCCCATCGGGTTAGGTTCCGTCCGGTTAGAAGCTGAGCTTCAGGCCGAACTGGAGCTGGCGCGGGTTGAACGTGCCGCCCGACTGGCCGAAGAACCCGACGTTCACGCGATTGTTGGGGCTCGCCGGCAGTTGGAAGTTCGTGTGGTTGAAGGCGTTGAACATCTCGGCGCGGAACTGCATGTTCACCCGCTCCGTGATCTTCAGGTTCTTGAAGATCGACATGTCCACACCGAAGAAGCTCGGACCCACGAACGTGTTGCGCCCAAGGTTGCTGGTGCAAACCTCGCCCGCGTCGCACGGCTTGAAGAAGAACCCATCCGTGATCGGGCAGGTGCCGAGGAAAGCGCAGTTGAATGTGCCGCTGCCCCAACCATCGGCCCACTGGTCGTGTGAGGGGTCGAAGTTGTTGGCGATCGCACTGGGCCGGTCGTTCGCGACCGCATCCTTGTTGAAGTCGCAAGGACGAGATTGGAAGCCCGGCGCCGCGCGGTTGCACCACGGGCTCCAGTGCGCGCCCGTCTGGAAGCTCCAGATGCCGTTCAACTGCCAGCCACCCAGCACGTGTCCGATGAAGCCCTGCTGGTCCCTGTACCAGGGCAGCTCGTACACGTAGTTGACGACCAGCCGGTGACGGATGTCGTAGATCGAGTTGCCGCGATCCAGACCCGGCAAGCTGTAGTCGAGGCTGTAGCCCTCACCCGCCGCCGCACCATTGGCCGAGGTCGCGCCGCTATGCCAGGTGGAACCATCGTCGATCGAGTGGCTCCAGGTGTACGACGTGTTCAGCGTGAGGCCGTGCCACGCCTGCAGGCGCAAAGACGCTTGCAGGGCGTTGTAGTTCGAACTCGCGCTGTTCTGCCAATTACGCATCGTGCCGTAGTTCGCGTTCAAACGGCCGGTGTCGTTGACTGGCGTGCCGGTGATTGGGTTGATGGCGCTGTTCAGGCGGCTGCACACCGTGCGGCCGAAGTTATCGACCACGCAGGTGCCCTCGTCCAGACGGCCGCCCGGGATGCGGTTGATGTCCTGCGCGCGGAACAACTTGTGTCCGGCCGTGCCCACGTAGTCCAGCTCAAACACCATCTTCGGCATCAGCTCCTGCTGGATGCTGAGATAGAAGTTGTGCACGTACGGGTCGCGGATGCCCTCCGGCAGGATGATGCCGGTCAGGCTCGCGCGGTTCGGGTTGGTCGAGGCCCAGCCCTGGATGTTGCCCACGCCCGTGGCCTCAGTCGGCGAGCCCTGGTTGTTGTCAGGACACGGCGGACCGACGAACGAAGCGGGCAAGCACGCGGGGTTCTGCGGGCCATAGAAGATCTGCTCGCTGCCGCTGACCAGGAAGTTCGTGGCCGAGTTGAAGGAGTAGTACGGCAGGTTCCAGCGCGAGTTCGAGAGCGGGTTGTAGAGCGTGCCCTCGTACGAAACGCCGTAGCCGCCGCGCAGCGACGTCTTGCCGTTGCCCCAGATGTCCCAGGCGAAGCCGACGCGCGGACCCCAGTTGTTATGGTCGCCGGCGCCCAGTGAGTCTGCCGGCCCGAAGCCGCCCGGACCGCACACGCCTTGCAGTTGCGCCGTCGCCACCTGCGCGGCTGTGTCGCAGCCCGGCAGACCAGCCTGGATGTTGGCGTCCCGCAGCCAGCCCGCGCCCGTCGTGATGTCGTCGATCGGGTGCGTGCCAGGTCCGGGATAGAACAGCGTGACCAGGTCGTTCTCCTCGGTGTGCCGCTGGTAGAGGTCGTAGCGGACGCCCAGGTTCAGCGTCAGGCGCGGATGGATCTTCCAGTCATCCTGCACAAAAACGCCGTGCTCCCAGTTGCGCCAGTGGCGGACATTGGTCGACAGGTGGGCCGACGCGCAGCTGAACACCGCCGAAACGCAGGGCTGCACACCGTTCGCCTGGAAGTAAGGCGCGTCCACCGAGAAGAACAGCGGATCGAAGAAGTAGTACGACGGGCGGCCGACGTTGAACTCCGAGTTCTCGATGTTCCGCTTGAGGTCGTACCCGATCTTGATGCTGTGGTGGCCCTTCGTGATGGAGACCATGTCGCCGTAGCTGTACACGTTCTCCTTGAAGAACTGCGGATAGCCCGAGTAGGAGCCGAAACCAAGCTCCGCCGTATCCCAGTAGATGTTGGGCACACCCGGCACCGCGGTGTTGTTCAGGAAGATGTTGCCGGTGTAACCCGCGTGGAACTCGTTCAGGAACGTGGGCGAGAAAGTGTGCACCCAGTTGAACGAGAAGTGCGGCAGCACCGTCTTGGTTGGGTTCACGAAACCGCGCGCGCCGGCCGCGTTCTGCGGACCGAAGTCGTCGTTCGTCTTGAGCCACTTGAATTCCGTGAAGAGCCGGTCATTGTTGCTGGCATTCCAGTCCAGACGCAGCGAGGCCTCGTTGCCGTGGTAGAGGTTGCCTTCCACCTGCGACTTGGAGATGCGGGCCGCCTCGTTCATGAACACGTTGTCGCGGCTGCCGAAGGTGCCGGCCTGTACCGCCAAGGGAGCGGCGCAGGCGAGACCGGTGAAAACGTTAGGGTTCGTGTAATCGTTCGCCGTTACGCCGATGATGTTGGCCATCGCCTGAGCGTGCAGCATGCCTGTCGGGTCACCCACCAGGCCGGCATAGGTGTCCGGGCAAAGCCAGGAACCCATATCTGGCGCCGTAGGTCCAGCAGGTGCGCCGGCCACATCGACCGCCCACGCATTCAGCGTCTGGAAGGGCGTGCCAGGAACGGTCGAAGGGAAGCTGCTATACAGCAACGCCGAAACTTCACCCGGCTGTCCGATGACTGCCGCCGCCTGCACGGCCGCTGACCACCCCGGGGACTCCGGGTAGACGATCGAGGGCGTCAACGAGGTAACGAAGCGATCACCTTGGTAGGACGCGAAGAAGAACAGCTTGTCCTTCATGATCGGGCCGCCGAACGTTGCGCCGAACTGGTTGAAGCGCAGCTCCGGCTTGTCCTCACCCGTGAGCGCTTGCAACTGCGCGTCGGTTCCGCTGCGCTTGATGAAGAAGTCGTTGGCGTCAAGGTTGTCGTTGCGCAGGAACCACCAGACCGAGCCGTGGTAGTTGTTGGTGCCCGACTTGGTCACCAGGTTCACGTTGGAGCCCGCGCTGGATCCGTATTGCGCCGACATGTTGAGCGTCAGCTGCTGGAACTCCTGCACCGTGTCTTCGATGGGGATGTTGTTCGCGCCGCCGCTCAAGCCCTTGTTCGAGGTGCCGTTGACCAGGAATCCGTTGAAGTTCTCGCGCAGGCCGTTGACCACCGTGCCGTTGCCGTTCTCCGACATCACGCCGCGCACGTTCACCGCACCCGGCGCCATCTGGATCAGGTCGTACACGTTGCGGCCGTTCAGGGGCAGGTTCTGGATCTGCTTGCTGCCTACCACCGTCGCCAGCTTCGAGTCTTCCGTCTCCACCGCCACCGCGCCCGACGTCACTTCGACCGTCTCGGTGCGCTCACCGATGGTCATCTTGTAGTCCATGCGGGTGCTCGTGCCGGCGTTGACCACGACGTTGCTCGAGGTCGCGGTCTTGAAGCCCTGCGACTCGACCGTCACGCTGTACGTCCCCG
This sequence comes from Terriglobales bacterium, assembly GCA_035457425.1. Taxonomy (NCBI): domain Bacteria; kingdom Pseudomonadati; phylum Acidobacteriota; class Terriglobia; order Terriglobales; species Terriglobales bacterium. Next base: position 12,369 of record DATIBR010000064.1, on the reverse strand, counting down.
GCGGGATTTCCGTCAGGCTGAAGAAGCCCGTGTCGTTCGTCGTCGTGCTCTTCGAGAAGTTGGTCGCCGGATTCTTCGCGGTGACCGTGGCGTTGGCGACTGCCGCGCCTTGTGGGTCGGTCACTGTGCCGCGCAGCTGACCGTTCTGGACCTGGGCGAATACCGTGCTCGCCAGCAGGACGACCGTCAGTAGCACCGCAAACTTGGCAAGGGTAGAGGGCTTCAGCATTTTCGTTTTCCCCTTCAGCAGCTTTTCAGGTTTAGGAGCCCGACTGCAGGACCGCTTCACAGCAGCCCGGTTCAACAGAGGAACCACTTAAAGTTGGAAAAAGCCCGATATATGAATGTGAGCTCAGTCACAGCCCAGTGACAAGACTCACGTATCCCCGCTAACTACTTAGCAATAAAGGGCCCACTGGCAAAACCGTTTGTAAACATAGAGTTACAAATGTTTGCACAGGCGGGTCTATGGAGAGTCATAGCTGACCCTCTCGGCGGGCTACTGTTTTTCGTAGAAATGTCGCAAAACGACCTACCGGCGGCGGGGATTGCCGCGCTGGAAGGGTAACCTCCGGACGACGCCCTTCCCTTCCTCGATGATGAGATCTTCATCACTCTTCTGGTCGCGGATCGTGTCCACCTGCCCCGACGGCCACCGGATCTCGATGCTCTCCGCCTTGGTCGCCGCTCCCAATCCGAAGTGCGCGCGCGGGTCGCTGGCGGAGAGGTAGCTGCTGTTGGCGCGCACCTCCTGCATCTGCTTCACCCCGCCCGCGGTCACCGTGATGCGCGCTCCGAAGCCGTCGCGATTCGACTTCGTCCCCACCAGCTTGATGCGCACCGCGTGCTGCTGCGGCGCGCTCGTGTTGCGCAGCAGCACCGGTGAATCGGCGAGGTGGCTGACCAGCAGGTCGAGCGTGCCGTCGTTGTTGAAGTCGCCCACCGCGGCGCCGCGCGCCACCCGCTTCGTGCGGAACGCCGGGCCCGCTTCCTGGCCTACCTCTTCGAAGGTGCCGTCCTTCTTGTTGTGGAACAGCAGGTAGTGCTCCGCGTAACTGACGCCGAAGTCGTGGCTGTCCACCTGCGGGTTCACGTGGCCGTTCGCGACGAAGGCGTCCGCCCAGCCGTCGTTGTCGTAGTCGAAGAACTTCATCCCGAAGCCGAGGAACGGGATGCTCACCGGCCCGAACGCGCTCGGCCCGGCCACGTCGGTGAACTCGCCCTCGCCGTCGTTGTGGTAGAGGTTGTTGTGGTCGTCGGAAAAGTTCGTCTTGGCGATCGACTGGCGGCCGCTGTGGTCGTAGTCGGCAGCGTCCACGCCCATGCCCGCCTGGTCGCGCCCGTCGGCGTTGTACGCCACGCCCGCCTGCACGCCGATCTCGCTCAGCCCGCCCTTGCAGTCGCCCTGGTACAGCAGGCTGGGGGAGGAATCGTCGGCCACATAGATGTCGGCGCAGCCGTCGTTGTCCACGTCCACCCACAGCACGCCCAGTCCGTAGGCGCCGCCCGGGTCGATGTTCAGCTTCTCGCTCACGTCGGTGAAGGTCCCGTCCCCGTTGTTGCGATACAGCCGGTCGCGCGACCCTTTCAGCCCCCGCGGGCCGCACGATACCGGGATGTTCCGGTAGCGGCAGAATACCGAGCTCCCGAATACCGGCAGCGCGTTCAGGTCGATGTCCACGTAGTTCGCGATGTAGAGGTCGAGCAGTCCGTCGTTGTCGTAATCGCCGAAGCCGGCGCTCGTGCCCCAGCGCCCCGGGTTTCCGGCACCCGCCTTCTTCGTGACGTCCGTGAAGGTCCCATTGCCGTTGTTGCGATACAGCACGCCGTGATCGAAATAGGTGAGGTAGAGGTCTTCGTAGCCGTCGTTGTCGAAGTCGCCGGCCGCCACGCCGAATCCCCAGTCGGCGTGCGTCAGGCCGGCCTTGGCCGTGACGTCGCGGAACGTCCCATCGTGCTGGTTGTGGTAGAGCTTGCTGGCAGGACTCTTCCCCGCCCGGCGGTCTTCGAGCGTCGAGCCGTTCAGCAGGAAGATGTCGAGCCAGCCGTCGTTGTCGTAGTCGAAGAACGCGACGCCCCCGCACATCGCCTCGAGGATGAACTCCTTCTTGGCTCCGCCGCACGTCAGGGTGAAGTCGATGCCCGCGGCCTTGGTCACGTCCTCGAAGCTGACTCCGCCCGCCGCCGGCTTCTCCGCGGCGGTCCTCTGCGCGCTCGCCACACCGGCCAGCGCAGCCCATAGTGCGCACATCAGCAGCACTCGCCTCATCTCCGCACCCTCCCCGTCGCCATGCCACCTTCCTCGCTCACCTGCTGTTTCAGTTCCTGGAAGCGCGCGCGCTCCTGCTTCGCCTCTTCCGGCCTCCCCAGCCGCTCGAAAGCGCGCGCCATCAGGAAGTGCGGGCTCGGGTCGGCAGGATCGAGCGCGCTCGCCTGCTGCAGCGCGGTCACCGCGCCGGCATAGTCTTTGGTCGCCACCCGCGCCTTGCCGAGGTCGTAGAATGCGTCCGCATTCCGCGGGTCCACCTGCGCCGCTTTCGCCAGCGGCGGAAGCGCGCTGCGCGCCGCGCCCGTTTCCAGCAGCGTGTGCCCCAGCTGGTAGAGCACCTCCGGGTGCTCCGGTGACTTCGCCAGCTCCTTCTTATATTCCGCGATGGCCTGCTGGTTCTGCCCCAGGCTGGCATACGCGAATCCCAGGTGGTAGTGCCCGAGCGGGACCTTGGGATCGAGCCGTAGCGCCGTTTTGAACTCCGCGATGGCGCGCACGCTCTGGTTGGCATTCTGGTAGGCGCGGCCGAGCAGGATGCGCGCCATGGGCTGGCGCGGCGCCAGCTTCACCGCGGCCTGCAGCTCCCTCACCGCCTCCGGATACCGGTTCTGGCTGGAGTAGACCAGCCCCAGGTCGTAGCGGACGTCGGAGTTCGCGGGCCGCAGCCGCGCGGCTTCCTGCAAGTGCGCTTCGGCCTGCGCGGCGTCGCGGCTCTGGAAGTACGCGAGTCCCAGCCAGTGCTGCAGGTCGGCATCTTGCGGGAACCTGGCGACGGCGGCGTTTCCAGTCGCGATGGCTTCGCCCAGCCGCCTGGTCTGGACATAGCTGAGCAACAGTCCGCGCATGATCGCTTGGGTATCGCCGAGCGCCGCGCGCGCGGCCTCGAACTCGCGCGCCGCGGTCGCATAATCGTCGGCGCGCAGCGCCGCCTGCCCGCGCGCCAGCGCTTCCGAACCCTGCTGGGCTTGCGCCCAGGAAGGCGCGGCGAGCAGGAGTGCGAGCAAGAGTGCGGCCGGTCGTGAAGCCATGGCGGCGATGAATAACGGAGAAGGTGCCAAGCTAACACGAATGCGCGCGCCCGGCCAACCCACGCCGGCCCACTCCGCGATATAATCGCCAGCACTTCACCACCTCTCGGGAGGAACCGCTTTGAAGTCTCGGCCCACGGCTCGCTCTTTCGTCCTGCTCTTCGCGCTGGCTCTCGCCGCACTGCCGACGTTCAGCGCCGACACGCCCAAGCCCCGCAAGGTCACCCTCAAGGGAACGCTGATGGACATCGCCTGCGCCACCGAGCGCGCCGACGATCTCGACACCCTCCGCATCAAGCACACGAAAAAGTGCCTGCAGATGCCGGAATGCGAGAAGAGCGGCTACGCCCTGCTCACCGCCGACAACAAGGTCGTCCGCTTCGACCCCGCCGGCAACGAGAAGGTGAAAGCGCTCATCGCCTCCACCCAGCAGGAGAAAGAGCTCCTGGTGAAGGTTTCCGGCAAGCTGGAAGGCGATCGGCTTACCGTGAAGAAGGTTTCGCTCGTCCAATAGGACGCCGCACGGGAACGCATGCCGCCGCTCTCCCGAATCCGGGGTTGGAAGCGCCTCACGACGCTGTTCGCGCTCGTGGCCGCCGCCGCGCTCCTCGGCGCCGCGCTGCCCGTGCTCGCCGGCGACCAGCAACCCGCGCCGCCTCCGCCTTCCAAGCCGGAGAAGGTCACGCTCCCGCACCGCTACGAGTACCGTTTCGGCGACAACCCGTTCCTTCCCAGCCAGGCGCTCAGCGCCACCGGCACGTTCATCCCGGCCAAGAAGTTCCCGACCGCGCAGTGGTGCGCCAAGTGCCACCAGGAAGTGCACCAGCAGTGGCGCGAGTCCGCGCACGGCAATTCTTTCCGCCCGCCCTGGTACCTGAAGAACGTCCAGATGTTGATCGACACCAAGGGCATCGAGTACACGCGCCACTGCGAGGGCTGCCACAACCCCATCGCGCTCTTTTCCGGCGCGCTTACCAAGGCGGCGAAGGTGGACCGCGGCTTCGATACCGACGGCATCACCTGCATGGTCTGCCATTCCATCGAGCGCCTGCAGAACACCAGCGGCACCGGCAGCTACGTGATGGGCGTCCCCGCGGTGATGCTCAACGAAGACGGCTCGCCGCGCGAGAAGGTGGATTACGACGACATCCTCGCGCGCCCCGACCTCCACAAGCGCGCCGTGATGAAGGATTTCTATCGCACCTCGGAGTTCTGCGCCGCCTGCCACAAGGCCGCCGTCCCGAAGATCCTCAACGATTACAAGTGGCAGCGCGCCTTCAGCGTCTACGACGAGTGGCAGCAATCCTCCTGGTCGCGCCAGAGCCCGCTGCCCTTCTATAAGAAGACCGAGGTCTCGACCTGCCAGACCTGCCACATGAAGCCCGGCGACGTGGGCGACTACGCCGCCGCCGGCATCGCTGGCAAGAAGCAGGCGGCCTCGCACCGCTTTCTCGGCGCCAACACTGCCATCCCCACGCTCTTCGAGTTCCCTGACCAGCTCCGCGCCCTCACCAAGTTCCTGCAGGACGACCTGTTCGGCATCGATGTCTTCGCCATCCAGAAGAACGGCACGCCGGTCCAGACCATCGCCCCGCTCGGCACGGAGAGCTTCCGGCTCGCCGCCGGCGACGACCTCACCGTCGCCCTCGTCATCCAGAACAAGAAGATCGGCCACAGCTACGTGCCCGAGCAGCGCGACTTTTACGAATCATGGGTGCAGTTCAAGGCGACCGACGCCGCCGGCAAGACCATCTACGAGAGCGGCTCCCTCAAGCCGGACGGCTTCCTCGACGAGCGCGCCCACAGTTTCACCAACCGCCTGATCTCGCGCGACGGCAAGCTGCTCGACCGCCACCAGGTCTGGGAGACGCGCGCCCGCGCCTACGACAACACCATCCTGCCCGGCCGCAGCCAGCTCGTCCGCTACCGCTTCCGTCTCCCGGAGAGCGCGCAGGGGCCGATCACCGTCACGGCGACCATCCGCTATCGCCGCTTCCGCCGCGGCTACAACAACTTCATCCTCGGCAAGAGCGTCGACTACCCGGTCATCGACGTCGCGTCCAAGAGCGTGACCTGGAACCTGGGCGAGAACGCCGCCGCGCCCGCCGCCGCCGACCCCATGCTGCGCTGGAACAATTACGGCATCGCGCTGCTCGACCAGCAGCAGTATCTCGACGCCGCCGACGCCTTCGGCCGCGTCACCGTGCTCAAGCCCGATTACGCCGACGGTTGGATCAACCTCGCCATCGCCAACATCTCCTACCAGAACTACGTCGGCGGGCAGATGGCGCTGCAGCGCGCCCTCGCGCTCGAACCGGAGAACGCCCGCGCCAGGTACTACTACGCGATGATCGACCAGGCGCAGGGCCGCCTCGACGCCGCCGCCGAAAAACTGCGCGCCGTCATCGCAGCCTATCCCCGGCTCCGGCAGGCGCGCGCCGACCTCGGCTTCGTCTACTACCAGCAGAACAAGTTCCAGCTCGCACGCGAGCAATACGAAGCGCTGCAGACCATCGACCCTGACGACCTCAGCGCGCACTACAACCTGGCGCGCATCTACCGCCGCCTGGGGATGAAGAAGGAAGCGGCCGTGCAGAACGCCTACTTCAACGACCGCCGCGACGACCCCTCCGCGCAGTCGCAGGCCGAGACCTGGCTGCGCTCGCATCCCGAAGTCTCGCTCGAGACCGTGCCGTTCCACCTGCATCTCGCGCCCAGCGAGACGCCGCAGACCGCCGTCGCCGACCAACCCAAGAAGTAGCAGAGGGGTGAAAAAGAAAGGGCACGGCTTCAGCCGTGCCGCTCCGCGCTTCCATATTGTCATCCCGAGCGCCGCGCGCGGGAGTCCGCCGCGGGCGGACGACCAGGCGCAAGTCGAGGGACCTTGCGTTCCCGCGACCTACTTCGCCGCCGGCGCCGCCGGCGCGCCCTTCGCGCCGTACCGCTTCGCCAGCAGCTCCCGCACCTCGTTGGGATAGAACTTGAACGGGCCGTTGCCGCCCACATACATCAGCCGCTTGTCCGCGTCGATCACGTACAGCCGCTCCGGCCACGCCGCGTACAGGTTGTTCGCAGTGTTGGCCATGGTGTCCACCACCAGCGGCGGAGTGAAGTTGAAGCGCTTCGAGAAGTCGTTGGCGATCACCAGCCGGTCCTTCAGCGACTTCGGCTGCGCGTAGCACACGTTGTCGTTCTCTTTCAGGTTCGACTTCATCTGCCACTCGTCTTCCGGGTGCGCCTCGCGCACGTAGACGGTCAGGAAGTCGACGTCGCCCTTGTAGTCCTCGTACATCTTGCTGATGTCGCCGACCTGGCGACGGAAGGGCGGTCAGGTGTAGCTGCCGAACACCAGCACCAGCGGACGCTGCCCGATGCGGTCGTACAGGCGCACGCGGGTGTCGCCGTCGAGCGCGACGGCTTCGAAGTCCGGCGCCTGGTCTCCTGCCTTCAGGTTGCCGAGCTTCATGTGCGGCAGCGCGTAGCGCACCATGCCGTAGGCGTCGCGCGGGCTGCCCGCCAGGTAGCAGAGCGCGCCGAACGCCGCGCCCGAAAGCACGAGCAGGACCCCCAGCGCCCAGATCAGTTTCTTCCGCATAGTGATGCGGCCAAATATACCATCATCGGCGGCGCATCTAACCCTGCATGCCGCGCGAACCCATCCGCGTCGAACCTGAGGTGTTGCCGCCGGACCGCGACTCGCGCCCGCGCCTCCCGGACTCCACCGGAACCCTGACCGACGAGAACCTCGAGCACCTCGCGGCCCTGCTCGACGACTTCCTGCGCATCCCCGGCACCCGGCTGCGCTTCGGCCTCGACGCCATCGTCGGTCTCATCCCCGGCGTCGGCGACATGCTCAGCTCGCTCGCCTCCTTCGTCATCATCTACGCCGCCTGGCAGCGCGGGCTGCCCAACGTCACGCTCGCGCGCATGGTCGCCAACGTCGCCATCGACACCATCGTCGGCGCCATGCCCTTCCTCGGCGACCTCTTCGACGTCGCCTGGAAGGCCAACCGCATGAACATGCGCCTGCTCCAGCGCGACGCCGAGCGCCGCCATCGCCAGACCTGGCGCGACTGGCTCGTCCTCATCGCGCTCGGGCTCGTGCTCCTCGGCCTCGCCCTGCTGCCCTTCGTCGTCCTCTACGGGATCGTCTGGCTGCTCCGCCGGTAAGCGCCGGCTACTTGCCTGCTCCGGCGGCGGCGGTCTTCTTTAGCACCGCTTCCAATGGAACCGTTTTCTCTCCATCGCTCCAGGTGAGGCCCGTTGCCGTCTCCGGGACGACGAAGTAGAACACGACCGCGGACTTGTCCTCCTTGGACGCGCTCACGGAATACTTCTTCTGCGCCGAGTCGGTGAGCGACATTTTCTTTTCCGAGGGCAGCGCGTCCGCTTTCTTGCCCTCGAAGTGGAAGCGGTACACCACCTTGCCTTTCGGCGGCTTCACCATCTCCTCGCACATGCCGCCCCGGCACCCCGCGCTGAGGACCCATGTCGGGTAGCCGTTGGTCAGCTCCGCCGAGACCAGCGTTCCGAACGTCGTTTCCGGAGGCGGTGGGGGAGGTGGTGGTGGCTGCGGCTTTGCCGCGGTTGCAGCCGGCGCGGGCGGATCCGACTTCGAGCACGCCGAAAGCAGCAGGCCGGCGACGATCAGGGAACCGAGAAGCACCGTGCGGATGCGCATCATAAAAGCACCTCTGTCGTTGAGGAGCAGGGCCGCCGGGAGACGCCGCATTGTATCCGGGGTGCTGGCTCGGGGCACGTTAGAATGGAAGCCGTCGGGGCGTAGCGCAGCCTGGTAGCGCACCTGCCTTGGGCGCAGGGGGTCACAGGTTCAAATCCTGTCGCCCCGACCATCTCCTCTTTCAGCCCATCACTTACCGCGGCCTACAATATCCGCACCCTTCTTCCGTCTACAGCCGTAGTGTGAACACAGCGACTTGGCTCACGGAAGCAGGGCTCACCGACCGGATGCCGTGCGAACAGGACCAGCGGATCACCGAGGTCGTCCAGCGGGAGCGCTCCCGCCTGCGCAACTTCATCCGCCGCCGCGTCCCCGACCCCACCGAGGCCGAGGACGTCCTGCAAGACGTCTTCGCCCGCCTGGTCGAAGCCCACCGCCTGCTCATGCCCATCGAGCATGTCACCGGGTGGCTCTTCACCGTCGCGCGCAACCGCATCACCGACCTCTTCCGCGAAAAACGCCCCGAGCCCTTCTCGGACCTGTCCGCGTCCGACGACGAAGACGACGAGCTGCGCTTCGAGGACCTGCTGCCCTCGCCCGACGCCGGCCCCGACGCGCTCTACCTGCGCCGCGCCGTCCTCGAGCAGTTGCTGGCCGCGCTCGGCGAGCTGCCGCCCGAGCAGCGCGCCGTCTTCGTCGCGCACGAGCTCGAGGGCCGCAGCTTCCGCCAGATGGCGGCCGACACCGGCGTGAGCATCAACACGCTGCTTGCCCGCAAGCGCTACGCGGTGCGCCACCTGCGCGCGCGGCTGCAACAGATCTACGACGACTTTATGAAGGAGTAAGGCATGACACGTGGAATGAAGATTATCCTGATCGCCCCGCTCGCGCTCGCCGCCATGGCCCTGTTCATCTTCCTCGGCGGCTGGGTCGTGATGAGCCTGTGGAACTGGCTGCTGCCGCCGCTGTTCGGCTGGCACACGCTCACCTTCTGGCAGGCGCTGGCGCTGCTGGTGCTGTGCCGCATCCTGTTCGGCAGCTGGAGCAGCGGGCGCGGGCACGGCGGCGGCCGCTGGCGCGAGCGCATGCGCGCCCGCATGGAAGAGAAGTGCCGCAACCTCTCGCCCGAAGAGCGCGAGGCGTTCCGCCAGAAGATCCGGCAGCGCTGGGGCTTCGACCCCGGCGCGCCCGCCGAACCGAGGCAGCCGTGAGCACCGGCCCCTCGCTCCATCCGACGAAACGCGACACCCGCCGCCTTGGCCTGCTCTATCTCCTGATCGGCCTGGGGGAGCTGTGGTTCATCCTCTCGCTGTTCAAGGGTCCCGCGCCGCAACGACTAGCACCGATGACCGCCTAGGACGGCGGCGCTATTCCCGCGACGTGTCCTGCTCCGCCTCGGCGCGCCACGTGCGGCCGCAACCGCCGCACTTCCATCGCGGGCGGCCGATGTGGATCGGCAAGCCAACGAACCCTGTCATGAAGAACGTCGCCGGCTTGTGGAACCCCTCCTCGGAAACATCTTTGCTGCCGCACCCCGGGCATTGCGGCTGCTTGAATTCGCCATCCGTGTCAGGTTGAAAGTCATCGGCAGGAGCGCTCAGAACCTCGCGCGCCGACTCTTCGTTCTCGGGATCGACGTGGAGCGTCGCCCCGCCGATCAGGTTCGACCAGAACCAGTCCAGCCGCACCATGTTGTCGTTGTACAGAAAAGCTTCTATTCCAGCGGACTCGAGCCGACCCTTCGCCAGCAACGCCTCCGGAAGATCCCGGAAACGTGCGATCCGCACCAGCGGGCGGTCTTCCAGCACGTCTTGCACTCGTGGCGTCGGCTCCGGTCCGGGCTCGAGCCTTCTGCGCTCCATCTCGCTCTGCAGCAGGCCGCGCGCCTGCTCGGTCAGCTCGTCGCTCTCCTCCGCCAGCTTCAGCAGCTCGCCGTCGGCCATCCCGGCGTACATCGCACGCAGGCGCTCTCGCTCGTTGTCGTGTTGCTCCGTCACGCATCCGAGGATAGTACGGCCGCCGGCGTGCCGTCAGCCCCGGGGCATGCTGCTAGAACGGACGGAACGGCGGCGAGCCGTACCGCGCCTGCATCAGCAAGTGCACGATGGGATAGCCGTACGCCAGCAGGATGAGCACGATCGCCACCACCGTCCACAGGCCGTAGCGATCCCACATGCTCGCGACCGGCGGCCGCAGCGACGCCGCGAACTCGAACGCCGGCGCCTCGCCCTTCTTTCCCCCGAGCCAGGTCGCGACCGCGACCGTCACGTAGCACAGCGCGCTCACCAGCAGGACCACGGCGCCCACCGCCGCGATCACCGTCAGGGTGTGCCACTGCGCGCCCTGCTCGCCGTTGAGGCTCGCGCTGTACACCCGCCGCGGCAGCCCGCGGATCCCCGCGATATGGTAGCTCGTGCTGAACAGCGCCATCCCCAGGATCCACAGGTAGGGTTGCGTGATCGCCAGCGCGCGGAAGCGCAGCGCCCGCCCCGTCATGCGCGGCAGCAGCCAGTACGTCCCGCCCATGAAGGACAGTCCGACCGTTGTGCCGACGGTGACGTGGAAGTGTCCCTGGATCCACGCCGTATTGTGGATCATGCCGTTCATGGCGTAGGCCGCGTTGATCGCCCCGCCCCACCCGCCGAACACGAACGCGATCATCGCCAGCGCGATCGACGCGAAGAACGGGTCGCCCCACGGCAGCTTCCGGATCCATCCGAACAGGCCGGTCCCGCCGCGCATCCGCCCCGCCACCTCGAGCGACGCCACGATGGTGAACGCCGTCACCAGGCTGGGATAGATGACCGCATACGTCAGCACCGTGTGCGCCAGCTTCCACCCTGAGCTGATGCCCGGGTCCACGAACTGGTGATGGAATCCCACCGGCGTCGAGAGCAGCACGAACAGGATGAACACCATGCGCCCGAGCGAATCGCTGAACAGCTTTCCGCCCGCCACCTTCGGCAGCACCGTGTACCACAGCACGTACGCCGGCAGCAGCCAGAAGTAGACCAGCGGATGCCCGAACCACCAGAAGAATGTCCGCGCCACCAGCGGGTCGATCGTCGCCACCCAGCCCAGCGACCACGGGATCAGCATCCCCACCACCTCGACCGCAAGCCCCGCCGTCGCGAGGTACCAGATCAGGATGGTCGCGATCATGCCGTGGATCGCCAGCGGCGCCGGCACTCCCGGGTTCTCTTTCCGCCAGCTGCGATAACTCGCCAGCATCACCCCGCCCCAGATCCACGAGGCCACCACCAGCAGCGTCGCGCCGATGTAGAACGAAGGCTTCGCCTGCAGCGGCGGGTAGAAGGTATAGAGCACCGTGCTCTCGCCGCGCAGGATGCTCACCGCCGCCATCACCGAACCCGCCAACGACATCACGAACGCGAACCAGGCCGCCGCCTTGCCGACGACGCGTCCCAGGTTCACCTCCGCCAGCGCGTACCCGAGCCCCATGATGAAGTACGTGGTGAACACCAGCGCCATCAGCACGCCGTGCGCCGTCACCGAGACGTAGAACAGCGATTCATCGCGCCGCGGAAAGCTGATGTCCGCGATGGAGAGCGCCTGCAGCACGCCCATGAACGACGCCACGGCGAACGCCGCGATCGACACTCCGATGTGGCTGCCCGCGAGGGCGAAGCGTCCCTTCATTTCGCCTCCTTCGCGATCAGCTTCCCCACCATGTTGTGGTGCATCACGCCGCAGTACTCATTGCACCCGATGGTGTACTCGCCCGGCTTGAAACTGATGGTGAACTCCGTCACGTATCCCGGGATGGCCATCGCGTTCGCGTTCGTGCCCACCACCTGGAAGCCGTGCATCACGTCGGAACTGGTGAGCCGGAACGTCACCGGCCGGTTCGCCGGCACCTCGATCGGGTCGGGCGTGAACGCGTACGTCTCCGCCAGCACCACCACCACCACGCTGCCGTCCGCACGCTCCTTCACTCCCGGCTGGCTGAACTCGGGATGCTCCAGCAGCTTCGTCGGGTCCACCGTCTCCAGCTTCCCCGGCGGATGCACCGCGCTGCTTGCTGCGCCGATGACGATCGTTCCCAGGAACAGCGCCAGCAGTCCGGTCGCCGCCCACATCCAGATCTTTTCGTAGAACTCCACGTTCATGGCGGCTCCTAGTGTTGGTGTGGCGCTCCGCGCTCCAGGAAGATGAGCACGTACGTGGCAAGCCACGTCAGGGCGAACAGCAGCCCGAAGATGATCATGATCGCCAGCGTCCCGCGTGGCGTCTCGATGGCGGGGTCGTGGGCATCCGTGGGTGGTGGGGCCGGTGGGCGTTCGCTCACTTCGTCCTCCTCAAAGTTCGCGTGACGCTAAATGTCTCACGGCTTTGCGGTCTGTGATGAACGTCACAAAGAAATTCTTGCC
>DATIBR010000063.1 GCA_035457425.1 Terriglobales bacterium | reverse complement strand
GCCTCGATGAACGCCCCCACGTACTTGTCGGGATCCTCGATCATCAGGTGGACGTCGAGCGGCAGCCCGGTCACCTTCCGCAGCGACGCCACCACCGGCGGCCCGATGGTGATGTTGGGGACGAAATGCCCGTCCATCACGTCCACGTGCAGCAGGGTCGCCCCGCCTTCGGCCGCCGCCTTCACGTCGTCGGCCAGCCGGGCAAAGTCCGCCGAAAGTATCGAAGGCGCTATCTCGATCAAATAGTTCCTCGCTGGAGGCAGGCGCGGTATTCCGATTTTAACATCACCCGCTCCCGCTCCCACCCGCAAAAATCCAGTGTTTCTGCCGGTTCTTCCCGGTCTCTGCCCTCCTCACTCGGGGCTCGCGCCTGGGCGCTCCTACCTTGTTCTGAAATCCGGACAAAACCGACCCTCCCCGTTCCGCCGGCCCCATTCCGCGTTACGGTCCCTGCAAAGGGCACCGCTGCCCGGGACGAACCAACCGACGTCCCTGCGGCCACCGGTGCTTGGCGGAGAAACGCGCTGCCGAACCCGACACGGGCCTGCCGGCAGCGCGTTCTCTTTCCTGCCTCATCCTCCTGACAACCGCGCGCCCCCGCCCAGGCATCTGATGTCTGAAGTTTGGCGCTTCCCCCATTGGCGCGCTTCGTTCCTCCTCTGCTCCACTGCGGTCTTTGCTTCGACTCCTGTTCGGCTGTTGGCATCGCCTAGCAAGATTGGGTCCGAGCCAGTGAAAGAAAGTCCTTCGTCTTCAGGAAGAAAGTCCACCAGCGACCGCCGCGTCCACCGCAGCGTGCCGCACGTCTCTCCTCCTCTCCCCGGGCTCCCGCTCAGCACCGACACCGAGATCCTGCAGAAGCTGGTGCGCCAGCTCCGCATGGAGCGCGCCTTCCTGCAGACCGTGCTCGACCAGATGCCGGTCGGCGTCGTCCTCGCCGAGGCGCCCTCCGGCCGCCTCATTCTCGGAAACGTGAAGTTCGAGGAGCTGCTGCGCGAACGCTTCTTCCCCGCTCCCATCATCGACCAGTACTCGCACTGGCGCGGCTTCCATCCCGACGGCACTCCCTACGAAGCCCGCCAGTGGCCGCTTGCCCGCGCCATCCTCTTCGGCGAAACCATCCGCGGCGAGGTCATCCGCATCCGCCGCGGTGACCGCAGCTTCGCCCTCTTCGAGGTCACCGCCTCGCCCATCCGCGACGAGAAAGGACTCATCGCCGCCGCCGTCGCCAGCTTCCACGACGTCAGCGACCGCGACTGGGCCCAGCAGATGTTCGCCGGCTCCGCCCTCGTCCGCTTCCCCCGCAAGAAGAAGTAAGAAGTCGGGTTGCCCGACTCTGCACTGTCCACCGTGCACGGTGCACTGGTTTTCAGCGTACAATCCCCAGACCCCATGCCCATCGCCATCGGCTCGCGACTTGGCCCCTACGAGATCCTGTCCGCCATCGGCGCCGGCGGCATGGGCGAGGTCTACAAGGCGCGCGACACGCGCCTCGACCGCGCCGTCGCCATCAAGGTCCTGCCCGACGCGCTCTCGCAGAACCCCGAGCTCCGCGCCCGCTTCGAGCGCGAGGCCCGCGCCCTCTCCAGCTTCCAGCATCCCCACATCTGCACGCTCTACGACGTCGGCGAGCACGAGTCGACCAGCTACCTCGTCATGGAATATCTCGAGGGCGAGACGCTGGCCCAGCGCCTGGAGCGCGGCCCGCTCCCCACCGACCAGCTCTTGCGCATCGCCATCGACGTAGCCGACGCCCTCGACAAGGCCCACCGCCAGGGCGTCGTCCATCGCGACCTCAAGCCCGGCAACATCGTCCTTGCCAAGGCGGGCGCCAAGCTGCTCGACTTCGGCCTCGCCAAGGAATCGCGCTCCGCGCTCGCCTCCAACGCCATGACCGCCATGGTCACGCGCTCGCAGCCGCTCACCGCGCACGGCACTATCGTCGGCACCTTCCAGTACATGGCGCCCGAGCAGATCGAAGGCGCCGAGGCCGACGCCCGCGCCGACATCTTCGCCTTCGGCGCCATCCTCTACGAGATGGCCGCCGGCAAGCGCGCCTTCGACGGCAAGACGCAGGCCTCCGTCATCGCCTCCATCCTCGCCTCCGAGCCGAAACCGCTCACCGACCTCGCTCCCACCGCTCCCGCCGCGCTCGACCACGTAATAAGGACCTGCCTCGCCAAGGACCCCGACGAGCGTTTCCAGTCCGCGCACGACCTGCTCATCCAGCTGCGCTTCATCGCCAACGAGAGCGCCAGCTCGGCGAGCGCGCGCGCCGTCGCCGCGCCGAAAAAGAAGTGGTGGCGCGACGCAGCCGTCGCCTGGGCCGTCGCCGCTCTGTTGCTCGTCGTGGCACTTGCGGCGGGCGCGGGCTGGCTGAAGTTCCGAGCGCAGTCGCAGCCGGTCGTGCGCGCGGTCATCCTGCCCCCCGACAAGGTCACACTCGACATCACCGGCGATTTCGCCGGGCCGGCGATGATCTCGCCCGACGGCTCGATGGTGGCGTTCGTGGCGCACGGCGACAGCGGCAAGGCCATCTACGTCCGACCGCTGAACGCGCTCCAGGCGCGCAAGCTCGACGGCACCGACGGCGCGGCCTGGCCGTTCTGGTCACCCGACAGCCGGCAACTGGCGTTCTTTGCCGACGCCAAACTGAAGCGCATCCCGGCGGCCGGCGGCCCGGCGATGGTGCTGGCCGATGCGACCAATGCCCGCGGCGGCACCTGGGGCAAGGACAACGTCATCGTCTTCGCTCCCGAGTTCCGCAGCGGCCTGCTCCGGGTGAACGCGGGCGGAGGTGCGGTCTCGACCGTGCGCGAGCTGGATCAGGACCACACCACCCTGCGCTGGCCATGGTTCCTGCCAGACGGCAAGCATCTGGTGTACCTGGCGACCTCCCACGGCGGAGGCGACGCGCAGAAGAACGGCGTCTACTGGACGTCGCTCGACGGCAAAGAGGGCCACATGGTGACGCCGTCGGACGCGGGCGCGATGTTCGCCAACGGCAAGCTGCTGTTTCACTCGCAGAACGCCCTGATGGCGCAGTCGTTCGACCCGGGCAGCGGAAAGCTCTCGGGTGACCCGGTCACGCTGATCGACGCCGTGCAGTTCGACGCCGGCGTGTGGCGCGTGGTGGCCAGCGTCTCCGACAACGGCGTGATGGCCTACCACCTCGGCGCCGCCGTGCTGGGCGTGGAGCTGGCGTGGTTCGACCGCAGCGGAAAAGAAGTGGCCGGGCGGCTGGCGCGCGATACCTATCGCGATCCGGCGGTCTCGCCCGACGGCAAGCGGCTCGCCATCTCGCTCGGCGATCCGCTGCGGCAGATCTGGACCATCGACCTGGCGAGAGGAACGAAGTCGCGGCTGACGTTCGACTCGGTGGTCCACATCGACCCGGTCTGGACGGCCGACGGAAAATACGTTGCCTACACCAACGGGCTGGGCGGAGCGGCGGGGGGGTCGCAGTCGAGTATCCACTGGAAGCGGGCCGACGGCAGCGCCCCCGATGAGCCGCTGGTGGAGAGCAAGGACGTGGCGTATGCGCAGCCGACGTTCACGCCCGATGGGAAGTACGTGGCGTTCATCCGGGCGACGGGACCGACCGGGAACTCGATCTACGCGATGCCGCTCGAGGGCGAGCGGAAACCGTTCCAGGTGGTGGCGGGCGCGGGCCAGAACATCGTGACCGGGCCGGCGATCTCACCGGACGGCAACTGGCTGGCCTACGATTCGTCGGAGACCGGCACGACCCAGGTGTACGTGACGTCGTTCCCCGGCGGCACGGGCAAGTGGCAGATCTCGGTGAACGGCGGCAGCCAGGCGGCCTGGCGTCGCGACAGCAAGGAGATCTACTTCTTCAGTAACGACGGCAGCATCTACGCGGTGCCGGTGTCGATCGTGGGGACGCAGTTCAATCCCGGGCAGCCGCAAGCGCTGTTCCGGCCGGCCTCGATCGTGACCAGCGGGCGCACCTACTGGCCGGCGCCGGACGGCCAGAAGTTCCTGGTACCGACCCCCGCGGCGGAGAACGCCGCGCCCATCCAGTTGCTGCTGAACTGGACGGCCGAGCTGGAGAGCAAGAAGTGATCGCCACCGGCACCAGGCTCGGCCCCTACGAGATCCTCGCTCCCGCCGGCGCCGGCGGCATGGGCGAGGTCTACAAGGCGCGCGACACTCGCCTCGACCGCGTCGTCGCCATTAAGGTCCTGCCCCAGCATCTCGCGCACGACCCGCAGCTCCGCGAGCGCTTCGAGCGCGAAGCTCGCACCGTCAGCGCCCTTCAGCACCCCAACATCTGCGTGCTGTTCGATATCGGCGAGCAGGAGGGCCTCGACTTCCTCGTCATGGAGTACCTCGAGGGCGAGTCGCTCGCCGACCGTCTCGCCAAGGGCCCGCTGCCCGCCGACCAGGCCATCCGCATCGCCTCCGACGTCGCCGAAGGCCTCGACCGCGCCCACAAGCACGGTATCATCCATCGCGACCTCAAGCCCGGCAACATCATGCTCACCAAGTCGGGCGCCAAGATCCTCGACTTCGGCCTCGCCAAGGGCCGCTCCCAGGCCATGGCCGCCAACGCCATGACCGCCATGGTCACCCAGACCAAGCCGCTCACCGCCGAAGGCTCCATCGTCGGCACCTTCCAGTACATGGCGCCCGAGACGCTCGAAGGCGGCGAGGCCGACGCCCGCTCCGACCTCTTCTCGCTCGGCGCCGTCATGTACGAGATGCTCACCGGCAAGCGCGCCTTCGCCGGCAAGACCCAGGCCAGCGTCATCGCCGCCATCCTCGCCAGCGAGCCGCCGCCCATCTCCGCCATCCAGCCCATGACGCCGCCCGCGCTCGACCGCGTCGTCCGCACCTGCCTCGCCAAGGATCCCGACGAGCGCTTCCAGTCCGCCCACGATGTCGTGCTGCAACTGCGCTGGGTCCACGACGCCGGCTCCTCCGCCGAAGTCCCGCAGCCGGTCCGCACGCGCCGCAAGCTCCGCGAGCGCGCCCTCTGGGCCTTCGCCGGCGCCGCCTCGCTCGCCGCCATCATCCTCGGCGTCATGTACTGGCACTCCCTCCAGCAGAACCCGCAGGTCGTCCGCGCGCTGCTCTCCGACAACAGCGCCGAGCGCCTGCTGTTCACCGGCGACAACGCCGGACCGGTGATGCTCTCGCCGGACGGGAAGTACGCGGTCTACCTCGCGATGGACGCGGCCGGGCGTCCGATGCTCTGGCTGCGCGCGACCTCGTCGCTGAACGGAGCGCCGCTGCCGGGCACCGACGACGCCAAGTTCCAGTTCTGGTCGTCGGATTCGAAGTCGGTGGCGTACTTCCAGGGCGGAAAGCTGAAGATCAGCGACATCGCCGGGAACCCGGCTGTGACGGTGGCGGACGCGCCGGACGCGCGCGGCGGATCGTGGGCGCCGGACGGCACGATCCTGTTCGCGGCGGACACGCGCACGGGGATCTCGCGGGTGCGGGTGTCGGGTGGCGGGGCCGAAGCGGTGACCCAACTCGACGCCGGCCACACAACCCATCGCTGGCCGCAGGTGCTGCCCGATGGCAAGCACTTCCTGTACTTCGCGGGCGACCACAACAACCTGCGCAGCGAAGCCTCGGGCATCTTCTGGGCCTCGCTCGACGGGAAACAGAAGCAGCTCGTGGTGCGCACCTACACGGGCGCGCAGTACGTCGATGGCTATCTGCTCTACCAGCGCGAGGGCTCGTTGCTGGCGCAGCGCTTCGATCCCGCGACCGGCAAGCTGCAAGGCGAATCGCAGGCCGTCGCCCAGAACGTGAATTTCGACATCACGACGTGGCGCGGCGTCTTCAGCGCCTCCGACACCGGATTGCTGGTCTATCAAATGGGCGGCGGAGCGCTGGGGACGAAGCTGGCATGGTTCGACCGCTCGGGCAAGATGCTGGGGACGGTCTTGGGACCGGCCTACATCCAGGACGGCCGGCTCTCGCCTGACGGCAAGCGCGTGGCCACGACCCTGGGCGACGCCGCCAGCGACCTCTGGATCCTCGATCTGGAGCGTGGCACCCGCAACCGGCTCACCTTCTCGGGCTCACCCAACGTGGGCGAAGCGTGGTCACCGGACGGCAAGCAGATCGTCTTCATGTCGGGCCGCGCGGGCCATTTCAATCTCTACATCAAGCCCGCGGACGGCGGCGGGGAAGAACAGCCGCTGCTACCGCCCTCGGCGGCCGACCGCATCCTCGGCGAGTGGACGCACGACGGAAAGTTCGTGGTTTATTTCGAGGGGAACACGAGCGGCGAGCAGGATATCTGGGCCGTGCCGGTGCAGGGCGAGCGCAAGCCATTCAAGGTGGTGGCCACGCCGACCTTCGACACCGACCCGGTCGTCTCCCCCGATGGCAAGTGGATCGCCTACGGTTCGAGCCTCAACGGCCGCAACGATATCTACGTGAGCCGTTTCCCCGACGGCACGGGCCGCTGGCAGATCTCGGCCGCCGGCGGCCTGGCGCCGCGCTGGAGCCGCGACGGCAAGGAACTGTTCTACATGGCGCCCGATCGCTCGCTGATGCGAGTGCCGGTGGGCGTCAACGGCAACAGCTTCGAGCCCGGACCGCCGACCGCGCTCTTCCGCTCGACCGCGGTGTCGAGTCCGTCGTACAGCTACGATCCGGCGCCGGACGGGAAGCGCTTCCTCATCAACAGCATGGATGAGCAAGGGTCGCTGCCCATGGTGCTGGTCGTCAACTGGAAGGCCGAGTTGAAGAAGTAACCAAGAAGCCGCGCGGTGCCACGCGGCGCAGACTATAATCACGCCCCACTTCGCGAGGGGCGAAGCCATGCCCATCAATGCAGGCAGCAGGCTGGGACCATACGAGATAATCGCCGCCGCCGGCGCCGGCGGCATGGGCGAGGTCTATCGCGCGAAGGACACCCGCCTCGACCGCGTGGTCGCGATCAAGGTCCTGCCCCAGCACCTCACGCAAGACGCGCACCTGCGCGAGCGCTTCGAGCGCGAGGCGCGCGCCATCTCCTCGCTCTCCCATCCCGGCATCTGCATCCTGCACGACATCGGCTCGCAGGATGGCGTCGACTTCCTCGTCATGGAGTTCCTCGAGGGTGAGACGTTGGAACAGCGGATCATGAAAGGTCCGTTGTCCCCGCCCGATGTGCTGCGCATCGGAGTGGAGATCGCCGATGCGCTCGAGAAAGCGCACCGCCAGGGCATCGTCCACCGCGACCTCAAGCCCTCGAACATCATGCTCACCAAGTCGGGCACAAAACTGTTCGACTTCGGCCTCGCCAAGCGCGGCGACGCCTCCACGCTCGCCTCCGCCCTCACCGAAATGACCGCCAGCCAGAAGAAGCTCACCAGCGAAGGCTCGATCGTCGGGACTTTTCAGTACATGGCGCCCGAGCAGCTCGAGGGCGCCGACGCCGACCAGCGCACCGATATCTTCGCCTTCGGCGAGATCCTCTACGAGATGGCCACCGGCCAGCCCGCCTTCAAGGGCAAGACCAAGGCGAGCCTCATCGCCAGCATCCTCTCCTCCGAGCCCGCGCCCATCACCACGCTCCAGCCGCTCACGCCGCCCGGCCTCGACCGCATCGTGCGCACCTGCCTCGCCAAGGATCCCGACGACCGCTTCCAGACCGTCCACGACCTCAAGCTGCAACTGCAATGGGTCGCCGAGGGCGGCTCGCTCGCCGGCGTGCCCGCGCCCGTCGCTCACCGCCGCAAACATCGCGAGACCGTCGCCTGGGCACTCGCCGGCGCTCTGCTGGCAGTGACCGCGGCCTCAGCCTGGTTCGTTTGGCGGCTCACGTCGGAACCGAAGCAGGTGATCCGCGCGAGCATCCTGCCGCCTGATAAGGTGCGCTTCGAGCTGTTGGCAGGCGGTGGTCCGGCGCAGCTCTCGCCCGACGGGCATTACGTCGTATACGGTGGAGTCAGCTCGGGCGCGGCACGGCAGCTTTGGCTCCAGGCGCTCGACGCCTCCGCCCCGCAACCGCTGCCGGGCACCGAGAGCGCCACCTACCCCTTCTGGTCACCCGACAGCCGCTCCATCGGCTTTTTTAGCGGCACGAAACTGAAGCGGATCGAAGTCAGTGGCGGCCCTCCACAGACTTTGTGCGATGCCAGCGAGGGACGCGGTGGCAGCTGGAACGCGCAGGGCGTGATCATCTTCGGGACGCGCCAGACCGGACTCTACCGGGTCCCCGCCAGCGGCGGCACGGCCACGGTGTTGACGGAGCTCGACCGCACCAAGGGTGCAGAAGGCACGCATCGCTGGCCGTGGTTCCTGCCTGACGGCAACCGCTACCTCTTCATGGCCGGACCCACGGGCAACGATACCGGGGCCAACCAGATCTACCTCGGCTCGCTCGATTCGAAGGAGCGCCGCCTCGTGATCGCGGCGAGTTCCAACCCGGTCTACGCTTCCGGATACCTGCTCTTCCGCCGCGAGTCTTCCCTGATGGCGCAGCCGTTCGATGAGAAGCGCGGCCAGACGACCGGCGATGCCGTCCCCATCGCCGAGAACCTGCGTTTCGATGCCGGCATCACGCACGCGGTCTTTTCCGCTTCGCGCACCGGGCTGCTCCTGTTCCAGTCGGGCGGCGTTCGCGCAGGCTCCCAGTTGACCTGGTTCGATCGCACCGGTAAGCAGACCGGCCAGATCGGCACCCCGGCGATGCAGTACTCCATCCGCATTTCGCCCGACCAGAAGCATGTCGCCGCGCAGATCTTCGATCCCGCCGCCAGCAATGTGGATCTATGGGTGTTCGATGTTCAGCGGAACGTGCGGACGCGTTTGACATTCGATCCCGCCGCCGAAATGTCCCCCGTGTGGTCGCCGGATAGCAAGCGGATCTACTTCGCTTCCGAGCGCGATGCGAACCGCCGGCAGATCTTCGTGAAGAACGCCGACGGCTCCGGCGGCGAAGAGCGCGTGCTTACTTCGCAGGATGTGGATGTTCCCGACGACGTGAGCCGGGATGGGCGATACCTGGCATTCACCCGCCGCTCCCTCACCGGCAGCACCGGCTTCGATATTTGGATCCTGCCGCTCGCCGGCGAACCCAAGCCCTTCACCTTCCTGCAGACGCAATTCTTGGAAGGCACCCCGCGTTTTTCTCCCGACGGCCGCTGGCTCGCTTACACCTCCGACGAGTCCGGAAGGCCGGAGGTCTATGTGTCCCCGTTCCCCGCCGGCGGCACGAAGTGGCAGATATCCAATACCGGAGGGCGCCTTGCTGTCTGGGACAAGAACGGAAGCGAGCTGATCTATCTCTCGCCCGACAACAAACTCATGGCGGTGGACCTGCGGTTCTCAGCAAACAGCGTGCAGCCGGGGTTGCCGCGCGAGCTTTTCCAGACACGCACGCCGCCGA
This sequence comes from Terriglobales bacterium, assembly GCA_035457425.1. Classification (NCBI taxonomy): domain Bacteria; kingdom Pseudomonadati; phylum Acidobacteriota; class Terriglobia; order Terriglobales; species Terriglobales bacterium. The sequence goes on along the minus strand of DATIBR010000063.1, from coordinate 14,019 downwards.
CTCCCCTTCCCTATCATGTGGGAACGGACGGCCGCATCCTGGTGATCACGATGGAGGACTACGCCGAAGGCACTCCCCTTTCGCTGGTGACGAACTGGACGAACATTGTCCGTAAGTAATCGAAAAAGAACAGCTAAAGGCCCAGCCTGAGCCGCAAACGGGCTATAATCCGGCCTCTCCCGGACGTGTGGGGTCCCGGAGGCTTATGCCCAAGACCGTCATCGTCAAACCCGTCGGCGCCGTCGATGTCGTCCAGGTCCGCGGCCCGCTCAAGATCGGCCACCCGCCCCTCGACGAGCTCAAGGATACCTTCCGCACCCTCGCCGACAGCAACCACGTCAACCTGGTCGTCGACCTCAGCGAGATGCCGCTGTTCGATTCCACCGGCATCGGCGTGCTCGTGCTCGGATACACCTCGATGAAGAAGCGCGGCGGCAACGTCCGGCTCTCCGGCCTCGCCGACCTCGCGCGCAAGATGCTCAAGACCGTCGGCCTGCTCGGCGTCATCGAGGTCTACGAGACGCGCGAGGAGGCGCTCGCCTCCTTCGCCCAGCAAGGCATCAGCGCAGCCTGAGTTGTTCTGTTAGCGCGCGCGCGACGGCAGCTTGAACTCCAGGCCGCGCTCGTCGTTCGCCTTCTCGGTGGCTGGCAGGTCCAGTTCCGCGACCTGGATCTTCTTCTTGTGCGATTCCGCCGCGCCCAGGTCGAAGATCGTCTGGCCCATGATCGCGTAGTTCCCCAACTCCAGCCGCGTTCCGTCGCGCAGCACCAGGATGAGCTGCGTCTCCGGGGCGCCCGGTTCCTCGTACCCGCTCGACTCGCCGCCGTCCGGGGTGCGCCGGCGGTTCTCCCGGCTGTCGAGATAATGCTCGCCGTAGCGCGGGTCTTCTTGCGCCAGGTGCGCGTCCCGGCGGTCGAGCGCGCGGTCTTCGCGCTCCGCCGCGCGCGACCATAGCTCGCGGTCCAGCGCGTTGCCGCTCGGCGCGTCGTACGCCGCCGCCTCGGGCTCCGCCTCTGGCTGCGGCTGCGTGTACACCGGATACGTGTAGACCGGGTAGTACACCGGCGTGACGAAACCACCGCGCCTCCGGTGGTGGAAGCGTCCCTGATGCCCGCCGAACCCCGCGTCGTCGCTGCGGCGCCGCACCGGGAACACATCCGAACCCAGCGTGGTGAACCCCATCGAGGGCGGCGGATTGAACGCGCTGAAGCCGGTCGAGAGTGGCGGCGCCGGATGGAATGCCGTGAAGCTCGTGCGGAACGAGGTCACGCTCGGCGGCACTCCCGGCGTCGGGTTCTGCGGCGTGATCGAGGTCGCCGACGCCGGCACTCCCAACGAGCGCCCCATCTGCGCCAGCCCCGGCAGCGCCAGCAGCATCATCCCGCCCACAAGCAGCTTCTTCACGCCTCAATCATACTCCCGCTCCTCGAAGGGACGTCATCCCGAGCGAGGGCGCGGCGAATCTTCCGCGCCCCAGTCGAGGGACCTGCATTTCAGCCTTTGCCTTTGCCTTCGATTTGTGGTGGCGGACTCGCCCTGATCGCGAATTGCTAATTGCTAATCGCTAATTGCTAATCGCTAATTGCTAATCGCTGATGTACAAAGGTCCCGGTGCGCATCCACCTCGGCCGTCCCCAATACATCGCCATCGGCTTCCTGCTCATCTTTCTCGCGCAGGCCCTGTACGTCGCCGGCCGCCAGCCGCTCGCCGGCGCCGAACTCGGCTACCTCCAGACCGGCGAGCAGCGCCTCCGCGGCCAGGCCTCCGACGCGCCCCACTTCGTCTCCCCGCTCATCGCCCTCATGGCCGCCGTCCCCGTGCTCGCCGACGGCCAGACCTCCCTCACCGACGACGACCCCGATCCGCTGCGCTGGTCCGCGCGCCTCCCCTTCCTCCTCGTCGGCCTGCTGCTCGGCGGCTCGCTCTGGTACGTCACCCGCCGCCTCTACGGCAACGCCGGAGGCTACGTCGCGCTCGCTCTCTACGTCTTCTCCCCCGCGCCCGCCATCAGCGCCCGCGTCGGCCCCAACCTCGTCGCCATGCTCGGCGTCTTCGGCATCTTCTATATCTCCATCGCGCTCGCCCACACCTTCTATCCCGACGACATCGGCTTCTTCCGCGAGTGCTCGCCGCGCTGGCGGCGCGTCCTGCTCCTCGCCGCCGCCATCTTCCTCGCGCTCGGCTCCGCCCCCACCACCCTCCTGCTGCTCCCGCTCGCCCTCGCCTTCATGTACTACCTGCTGCCGGACCGCCGCCGCTGGTGGCTCCCGCTCGGCGTCATCCTCGTCACCACCTGCTGCGCGCTCCTCGGACTGTGGGCGGTCAACAGCTTCAGCGCCGCCGCGCTCCGCCAGGAGCTCAGCCTCAGCGTCGGCGTCGTCTCCTGGCGCGTCGCCGCCGAATGGATCCAGCGCTACTTCGCCAGCACCCTCTGGCTCACGCACTATCCCGCGCTCCTGCTCTTCCTCCTGCTCGCGCTCGCGGCCTATCTCAGCAAGCGCCGCGTCCGCTATTTCGGCAACACCGCACCGCTGCTGGTCCTCACCGCCGCCTGGCTCCTCGCCGTCGCCGGCCTCGCGCCCGACACCCTCGCCTACGGCGCCTTCCCGCTGCGCGCGCTCCCGTTCGTCTTCGTCTTCTTGGCCGGCGTCGCCGCCGACGTCCTCGAGCTCCACCCCCGCCGCACCGTCGCCCCCATGCTCATTGCTTTGCTGCTCTCCCACGCCACCCTCGGCCTCCTCGACCTCAAACGCGGCGGCGGCTCCCCCCACCCCTTCCGCATCGGCGCACCCGACCGTTAGCTCGACAACCCCTCGCACCGTCGTGAAAGCACCCGCCTTTAGGCGGGTGACCACGCACGTCCATAAGTTCCGCGCGAACCGGGCGCGACACAGCGCGAGGGAGCGCCCAACAAAGATCGGCCCGGGCATTGCGCCCGGGCCGCTGGAGGAATGGAGCAACTACCGCATAGGTTCGGCCCGTGAGACGAAGAGCACCTCTTTCAACGCCGCCAACTCCGCAAGCTTCGCCGCCGGCAACTCGCCGTAGACGAGTTTCGCCGTCGTTGGTTTCAGCGTCACCTTGAACCCCAGCCGCGCCAGTTGCTCCAGCGTCGCCGGCGAGACGTCCGCCAGCGCCACCCGCACCTTCAGCACCCGGAACTCCGGCTTCACGCACTTCTGCGCCTCCGCTTCCGGCTTCGAGTCCATGCAGTACGCCACTTCCAGCAGCTCGCTCGAGAGCGCGACGTGCTTCTGCTGGAACTCCTGCCGCCGTTTCCACTCCCGCTGGTCCGCCTCGAGCTTCTCCTTCTCCTTCTTGCTCAGCCCGGAACCGCCGCCGCCCACCGGGCGCGAGGTGCCGATCGTGTTCAGCTCGAGTCCGCTCAGGCGCGTCGCCTGCTGCGCGACCGCCAGTTCGTCCGCGCTCATCATGCGTCCCGGACTGGTGGTGCTGATCTGCGACGTCTCCGTCTCGACCAACGGCACCGACGCTTCCACCGTTACCGTTTCCATCCGCCCATAGCCCGCGGCTGAGCTCGCCGGCAGGTTCGTGATCTGCCGCGCGCTATACAGCGTTCCGTCTTTCGGCTCTCCTACCGCCATGCTCCGGTCGACTCCCAGCGGGATCTCCACCGGCACCTGGATCGTCCGCGGCGCGCCGTCCTCCGTCACCACCATCTCCTCCACCGCGACGAACGACGTGAACTGCGTCATCAGCCGGTAGTCCAGCCCGAGCTGCGTGACCTGCGCCACCAGTTCCTTCGACATGCTGCCCTGCTGCGCGCCCTTCCAGTCGCGCGCCATCAGGTCATCCACCTGCCGCCGCGCCCACAGCGTGGCCAGCACCTGGTTCGACTTCTGCTGCGCCGGCAACTCGACCGCGATCTTGCGCTCGAACGGCTGCCCCGCCCGCCGCCCGCGCAGCGTCAGCGTCCCGTGCCCCGCCTGCGTGTAGCGCCCGGTGATGACCAGCGGCTTCGCGCTGAACAGGTCCGCCGGACGCTTCGGCGTCACGTCCGCCACCGGCAGCCCGCCCCAGTCCAGCGTGACGTCGGTCAGCAGCGGCGTGCGCACGCGCTCCTCGAAGCGCGCCACCGCCGCCTCGCCGTCCGACTCCAGCGTCACGTACTCCACCTCCCCGCGCCCTTCCTTCGCCATGTTGTCGAGCAGGAAGCGGTTCACGCTCGACCCGATGCCGAACGAGAACACGCGCGCGTTCGGGTGCTTCTGCACCTCGCCGAGGATCTCCATGTCGTTCCCCACGTAGCCGTCGGTCATGAAGCACACGATGCGCACGTGGTCCTGCTTGTCGGTCGGGTCGAGCGCCGCCCGGATCGCCTTCATCATCTCCGTGCCGCCGCCCCCGGAGCGCCCCGCCAGGAACTTCTGCGCCAGGGCCAGGTTCTCCGCCGTGGCCGGCACCGGCTCCGGAAACAGCACGCGCGTGTCGCCCGCGAACGTGATGAGGTTGAACGTGTCGTTCTTCCTCAGGTTCGCCAGCGCCAGCGCCATCGTCTCTTTCGCCTTCTCGATCGGGAACCCCGACATCGAGCCCGACGTGTCGAGCACGAACACCAGCTCGCGCGGCGTCGCGTCGTCGTCGAACACCCGCTCCGGCGGCTGCAGGATGAACGTGAAGTACCCCGCGGTCTGCTGCGTCCCCAGCCCGCCGCCCAGCCCCGCACTCCCCTTCGGCGGGACGGCGTGTACCAGCAGCGCGTCCGCGATCTGCTGCCCCGCCACCGAGTACCGCAGTATGAAATCTTTGTTCGGGATGGTGTCCTGCTCTTGCAGCCGCACCACCGCGCTCGACGCCCCCGTCCGCTCCACGTCGATCTGGTGCAGTTCGCTGCGCAGGTCGGTGATGGGCACGCCCGCGTCGAGCTTCACCTCGATCGCGATGTCGTGCCCGGCGCGCACGCCCTCTTCCGCCACCGGCGGCGTGATGCGCGAGGCGTCCGGCACCTTGTCCGTGTCCGGCACGCGCCCGCCGCCCGTCCGGCCAAGCTCCCTGTTCCCGGGGATGTACCGCGGCCCGACCACCGTCGGGAACATGAACTCGTACGATCCCGCCTCGTACTTCAGCGTCTCCACGTACGCGATCGTGATGGTGATCTTCTCGCCCGGCAGGATGTTCGCCACCGACTGCGTGAAGATGTTCGGCCGCTCCTGGTCGAGCAGCGCCGCGGTGTGCCCGGTGCGCTTCGCCTGCTCGTAGATCTGCTGCGCCTCTTCCCGCTTCCGGATCACGCCCTTCACCACGCGCTCGCCCACGCGCATCGTCATGTCGTTGACCGCGGCGTCCTGCGGCAGCGGGAACACGTACACCGCCTCGATCCTGTCGTCCGTCGGGTTCACGAATTCCTGCGTGACCTCGACGCGCGCCAGGAAGCCCGCTATCTCGGCCTTCACCTCCGTGTGCTCGAGCGGGCACAGCGCCGCGAACTTGCCGTCTTTCCCGACGATCTGCAGCGAGCCCGAGTCGCCCGGCACCAGCGGCGACGGTTTCGGCGGCGCGGCGTGCGTCACCGGAAGATTCCCCAGCACGAGTACCGCGGTGAGGACGAGCAGGGCCGCAATCACTACGTAACGCGGTTTCATAAGACTCTCCGATTTGAGAACCGAACGGCGCCCGCCCCTATCCCTCGAAAGCTGAGTCACGGGCGCCGTCCGGTGCGCGCTCTGCACGAAGAACGCAACCCGCCACACACCTTGCAAGGAAAAACTCCTGAGGGTGCCTCATCCTGCGCTCGGCGCTCTTTGCCGAGGAAGGGTCGGAGGTTCAAATGAAGAAAGCGCGGGCATTTTCGCCCGCGCCTCTCCCAATCGCTTCCGCCCTACCAGCTGTAGTGCACCGTGTAGGTCACCACCGCCTCCGCTCCCGGCGGGATGGTGATCGGGAACTCGATGGTCTGCGCGTCCTTCTTCTTGAACGGCGCGCTCTTCGCCGCCACGCTCCAGTTCGTCCAGCGATACAGGTGCTCGACCACCCGCACCGTCACCGGCGTCTTCTTGCGGTTCCGCACCTTGATCTCGAACGACTCATCCAGCCAGTCCTGCGACGAGTTCACCTTGATGTCCGTCCGCCGCCGCTCGCCCACCACGTCGAAGGCGTTGCCGGTGTACACGCGGATCAGCTCATCCACCGGCGTGTGGTCGATCCAGTTCTCGCCCGTGAACTCCAGCTTGCCGTCGTCGTCGCGGCGATAGAAGCGCAGCTTGCCCTTGGGCAGCGGGATCCCCAGCCCGTTCTCTTTCGTGTTCTTGAACTCCTGCATCACCCAGACCTTCGGGTTCGACTCGGTGCCGTAACCCTGGTCGTTGCGCGCGTTCTCCATCGTGTAGCCGTACCAGCGGTCGAGCTTCGCGCCGTCGTAGACGTAGATCCGGTTCGACTTGACGCCGGTCCCGCGCGCCATCTCCACCTGCTTGGTCTCGCTGTCGTGCAGCGTCACCGGACGCGCCAGCGTGTACATGTGGTACTCGTCGAAGCTCTTCTCGCGCATCGTGGGCTGCATCGCGTCTTCCGCGCGCGACGCCTTCATCGCCAGCTCATACGCCGCCGCCGGGCGCGCTCCCGGCTGCAGCTTGTTGACGTCGCCGGCGATCAGCTTGATCTCCGCCGCGTCGAACTTCTTCCCGCTGCGGTTCTGGAACGTCACCCACCCGATGACGTCGATCTTCTCCTCCCCGCCCACCGCCGCGCCTCCCATCGGCGCCACGATGTTGTAGTCCGCTTCCCAGCTCAGCCCGCCCGTCACGTAGCTCACTTCCGCGTCCAGCTTCGCCGGCGCCGGCGTGTTCAGCACCCAGTTCAGCGTCGGTTTCAGGATCGTGTCCTCCCCCAGCGAGGGGAAGATCGGCTGCCCGGGCAGCCCGAAGCGCAGCTTGCCGTCGACCTCGATGATCGGCTGCCCCGCGCCGTAGCCGCCGAACGGCTGGCCGTACTCGTTGTACATCGGCCGCGGCACGTAGCCCGACCGGATGATCTTCCCGTGGATGCGCTGCACCGCGCCGTCCTGCGTGCGGTACTCGAACTCGATGGTGCGGCCCTCGAAGAACGAGAGCAGCAGCTCCTGCGTCACCGGGTCGGAGCGGTAGTTCTGCTCCAGCACCTGCAGCGGCGTGCGCCCCAGCACGTCGCGCAGGATCACCGAATCCGGCTCCAGCATCGACGTCGCATCCGCGAACCGGATGTGGTTCACTCCCGCGTTCAGGTCGAGCGGAAACACCTGCCGCACGACCGCGAAATTCTGGTTGTAGATGGTCAACGCGGTGCCGCTCTTCGGCGCCTCGTCCTGCGCCAACGCGGCGGCGGCGAGCACCGCAAAAATCCCTAGCTTGCGAAGCATCGTTCTCTCTCCTTCGGGGGCAACTGGAGAACGCGCCTCGCTCGCGACCTTGCAAAGTATTTCGAGCCGTCCGGAGCGCTGGCCTCCAGGCCGGCAGGAGAGGCGGCGTCCTCGCCGCCTCATACGCGAGGTGTTATCCTGCGCGGTTTCCCGGAGGCTCCCGATGCGCCCACGCACCGCCATCCTTGTTCCTGCCGTCTTCCTCCTCGCGCTCGCGCTCGCCGCGTCGGCGCAGCAAGCCGACCTGCTCACCGCCGACCAGAAAGCCGCCATCGACCGCGCCGCCGAAGCCGCGCTCAAAGATTCCGGTGTGCCCTCGGCCTCCATCGCCGTCGTCAAGCGCGGACAGCTCGCCTACGCCCAGGCCTACGGCCTCGCCAAGCTCGAGCCCGCCACGCCCGCCACCACGGAGATGCGCTACTCCATCGGCTCCGTCTCCAAGCAGTTCACCGCCACCGCCATCCTGATGCTCGCGGAGCAGCGCAAGCTCTCGCTCGACGACCCGGTCGCGCGCTTCCTGCCACGGCTCACGCGCGCCAACGAGGTCAGCATCCGGCAGCTGCTGAACATGACCTCCGGCTACCAGGACTACTGGCCGCAGGACTACGTCATGCCCAACATGCTCCAGCCCGTCACCGCCGCTGCGCTCCTCGACCAGTGGGCGCGCAAGCCGCTCGACTTCGATCCCGGCACGAAGTGGCAGTACTCCAACACCAACTACGTCATCGCCGGCGAGATCGTCCGCCAAGCCGCCGGCCAGGACCTGGTCGCGTTCCTGACGCAGCGCGTCTTCACGCCGCTCGCCATGACCAGCGTCGCCGACATCGACCGCGCCCCGCTCCCCGCCTCCGACCCCACCGGCTACCGCCGCTTCGGGCTCGGCCCGCTCCGCCCGGCTCCCAAGGAAGGCCCAGGCTGGCTCGCCGCCGCCGGCGAGCTCGCCATGACGCCCTCCGACCTCGCCCGCTGGGACATCGCCATGCTCCAGCAGAAGCTCCTCAAGCCCGCCAGCTACCACGAGCAGCAGACGGTCGGCGTCCTCAAGAACGGCGCCACCGCCGGCTACGGCCTCGGCGTCGTCATCGGCGGCGCCACCACTCGCCGCTTCCTCTCGCACTCCGGCGAGGTCTCCGGCTTCACCGCCTCCAACACCGTCTATCCCGACGACCACGCCGCCATCGTCGTCCTCACCAACCAGGACGCCGTCGACGCCGGCGAGTCCATCAGCAACGCCATCGCCCGCATCCTCTTCACCGACTCCGACGCCGCCACCGCCGCCGCCACCGAGCGCGCCCGCCAGATCTTCCTCGCCCTGCAGCAGGGACGCCTCGACCGCGCGCAGTTCACCGACAACGCCAACTTCTACTTCAGCGAGCAGGCGCTCGCGGACTTCAAGACGTCGCTCGGACCGCTCGGCCCGCCCACGAAGTTCGCGGTCACGGGCGGCAAACGCCAGCGCGGCGGCATGACCGCGCGCCGCTGGAGCGTCTCCGCCGGCGATAAGTCGCTCACCGTCTGGACCTTCGAAATGCCCGACGGCAAGCTCGAGCAGTACCAGGTCGCGCCGGAGTAGCGGGTCGGTGGACGGTGGCGAAGGACGCTACTGCACGATGTGGCGGACGATGGTGGCGAGGTTGCGGTAGTCGTCGCCGGGGAACCCGAGAGTCGCCTCGGGCAGGCGCTCCTGGCCGGGCACGAGCAGCGAGAGCACGGGCGCCGACGAGTGCCGGCGGAAGATCCGGATGAGCCGCCGCTTCTCCTCCCGCGGCACCGAATGGCCGAGGACGAGCAGGTCGCCGTCCTCGTTCGCGACCAGCTCCTCGGCCTGCCCGCCGACGGCGGAGCGGACCAGGCAGCCGGCTTCTTCGAAGAGCTGCTCGCGCTCGCGGGCGAGCTTGCTATCCCAGGAGATGCAGAGGACGCAGCGCATCATGGCACTCTTAAAGGCAGCGCCTAGAATACTCCGCCCGGGATAACGCGGACGTAAACAGCGCGGGGAAAACGCCCGTGCCGCGATTTGGCGCCTCGGGCCCGCTCGCCCGCGAGCGCGCCACAACTCCGCGGGCCTACTCCCGCGGGAGCTCGGGATGCTTGCGGTGCCACCCGGTCTTCTCCTGGTAGGCGCGGGCGAAGGCGCACAACCGCGCGTCGGAGAACAGGTCGCCCAGGAACGTCAGCGAGACGGGCGTGCCGGGGCCGCCGCCGTCCTCGTACTTGCGGAGCTGGGGTGCGTCCGCCCCGCGGAAGCCGTTCGGCACGATGACCGCCGGGTGCCCGGTGATGTTGGTGGCGATGAGCTGCGTGCTGGTCGTCGGCGTGACGATGACGTCCACCTGCTCGAAGATCCTGGCGAGCTCGCGCATCAGGCGCAGCCGCGCGCGGTTGGCCTGGAGGTAGTCGACCGCGGGGATGAAGCGCGCGACGCGGAAGCCGTTGGGCCAATCGTCGATGGACTGCTGGGTGAGCAGGCGGTCGCGGCCGGAACGCGTCAGGTCGTCGAACGCCGCCGCGGCTTCGGCCGACAGCCCCAGGATGCACGGGCCGTACGGGAAGTCCTTGGGCAGCTCGACCGCGGTGAGCTTCACGCCCATCTGGTCGAGCGCGGCGAGCGTCGGCGCGAGGAACCGCCGGTCGTACTCGCGCGAGAGCTTGCGCTCCGCCGCGTCGAGACGCTCCTCCTCCTTTTTCTTGCGCTCCTCGGCCGAGAGCTCGGTCTCGGGCTTCTCCGGTGGCGCCGTCGGCTCGTTCTCCTGCTGCTTCGGCGGATCGAACGCCGACTTCAGGTAACCGACCCGCAGCTTGCGCCAGTCGAAGCTGGCGTCCCAGTTGAACGCCGCGGGGTGGATGCAGTCGAGGTCCTGCTGGTCGGGACCGTGGATCGCGCTCATCACCAGCGCGCAGTCCTCGACCGCGCGCGTGATCGGGCCGAGCTTGTCCCAGGTCCAGCAAAGCGTCATCGCGCCGGTGCGCGGGACGAACCCGAAGGTCGGCCTGAGCCCGGTGGTGCCGCAGCGCGTGGACGGCGACGAGATGGAGCCGAGCGTCTCGGAGCCGATGGCGAAGCCGACGCAGCCGGCTGCGGTGGCCGAGGCCGAGCCGGCGCTCGAGCCCGACGACCCCTGGTCCTGCGGGCGCCACGGATTGCGGGTCATGCCTCCGAACCACTTGTCGCCCATGGCGAGCGCGCCGAGCGTGAGCTTGGCGACCAGCACGGCGCCGGCCGCGTCGAGGCGCTGCACGACCGTGGCGTCTTCGTCGATGACCTGCTTCTCGAAGCCGCCCGCGCCCCAGGTCGTCGGGTAGCCCTTGACCGCGAGCAGGTCCTTCGCGCCCCACGGGATGCCGTGGAGCGGGGAGCGGAGCTTGCCGCGCGCGAGGTCGCGATCGGCGGCGCGGGCGTGGTCGAGCGCGCGCTCCGTGGTCAGCGTGATCCCGAACTTGAGCAGACGGTTGTAGCGCTCCAGGCGCGCGAGATACATCTCCGTCAGGTTGACGGAGGTGAACTGGCGCGCGCGGAGCCGCTCGCCCAGCTCGCGCACGGTGGCGAACGCGAGCTGCTCCAGGTCCTTGGGCGCGCGCGTGTTCAGCCACGCGGGCTCGAGCTTGGAGAGGCGCGGCGGACGCTTCGCGGTCTCGAACTTCTTCTTCGCGCCGGGCAGGACCGGATCGAAGGTGAGCGCGAGCTGCTCCGAGTTCTTCAGCTCCAGCTTGCGCAGCGCCTCGTAGCTCGCGACCTGGTCGTTCAGGTCGCGCAGCATCATGTCCTTGTATTCGTCGGCGATGCTGATGCCGGCGACGGCGGCCGCGGAGTCGATCATCTCCCGCGTGATCGCCTTGGGCTTCGCCGGCTCTTCCTTCTTCTGCGGCTCCGGGCCACTGTGGACCGTGGACTGTGGACTGTGGACTGCCGCCCACAGGACGCCCGGGAACAGCGTGGAGCCCAGTCCGGCGGCGGAGCAGACGGCGAAGAACGCGCGGCGATCGAGTTGGTTTGCCATGGCGCCGGGATTATAGGAGGGCAACCCGCGCAGGGGAAGCCGGTCATCGTAACCAGGACGGCAATAATCTCTCTGGCCCCGAGGAGTTCCCCTGATGCGCTCCACGCTTTGTTCCCTGCTGGTCGTCCTGTGTGCGATGTTTTCGGAAGCGACGGTGCCGCGCGTGCCGCGCGTGTACGTCGTCGTGCTGGAGAACACGAGCTATGGAAGCGTGGTCGGAAGCTCGTCCATGCCCTACCTGAACTTGCTCGCGAACCAGTACGGGCTCGCGGTGAAGTATTACGGGAACACGCACCCGTCGATCGGCAACTACTTCATGCTGACGACCGGGCAGATCCTCACCAACAACGACTACACCACCAACACGTACGACGTGAACAACGTGGTGCGCCGGCTGCTCACCGCCGGCAGGACGTGGAAGGTCTACGCCGAATCGCTGCCCTACACCGGGTACGTCGGTGGCGACAAGTATCCCTACATCAAGCACCACAACCCGTTCGTCTACTTCACCGACGTAAGGAACTCGAGCGTGCAGCGCAACAACGTCGTGCCGTTCACGCAGTTCCCCACCGACCGCAAGAACGCCGCGCTGCCGAACTACTCGTTCATCGTCCCCAACAACCAGCACAACATGCACGACTGTCCGCCGGGGACGAGCAGCTGCACGCTGGCGCAGAAGGCCAAAGCTGCCGACGACTGGCTGAAGGCCAACCTGGCGCCGCTCGTCAACAGCTCCGCGTTCCAGCAGGGCGGCGACATCCTCATCATCACCTGGGACGAAGGGTTCGCCACCGACAAGGCCTACGGCGGAGGGCACATCGCGTGGGTGGTGGTCAGCTCCAAGGCGCGAAAGGGGTACCACTCCGGCACCTTCCACCAGCACCAGTCGATGCTCAAGCTGACGCTGAAGGCCCTGGGCGTCTACTCGTATCCGGGAGCGTCCCAGACGGCCACCGACATGGGAGAGCTGTTTCCGTAGTCCACGGCCCACAGTGGCTCGCCGAGACATTGGCCGTGAGAGCCAGGCGACGAGCCCGGCTTGCGCGGCGAGTCGCCGGCTCGAAGGCGCAAAGGTCAGTGCTGAGCGGGATTGCTCGGCGGTGTGCGCCGAAGGCGCAAAAAAATAAAGGACCCCGAGGTTGTTGTCCCCCGATACGACTCGACCAGCAGCTCGCTTTAGACCCTCGCCGACCTGCGTGATGTCGTGTGCTTGCGGCTCACGACGCGCGGCCTTTAAACACTTTCGTGTAGCTCGGGCTCCGGGCTCACCACCAACCGGTCGCACCAGTTGACGCCTACGGGGTCCTGTCTTGCCTCTGACTTTTCTTCTTGGCTCTTCTCAACCAGCGGGTTGCATTTGACCCTCACCGACCCTCCGTCGTTGTTAGCGAAACCTCACCCGCGAAGGTGAGGTAATTGCCGGACCCGCGAAGGTCCAGCGGCGCCATCCCAGTTCGCGGCCGGGACAGCATCGGCTCGTTAGCGGGCCGCTACCCGCGTAGAGCCGTTCGCGACGGTGATCCGGCTTGAGCCCCGGACGCGCCACCAATCGGACAACCAAGAAAATGTCAAAGAACGAGGCTGAATCTACGCTCCCTGGGAATAGAGTCAAGGAAAAGAACGCGCCTATAACACGTTTGTTTTCAATCGAGTGCAGCCCGTCCACAGCCCCCTGCCGCGAGAGTTGTGCAACGTGATTTTTGCACAGCGATGGACAGCCGCTATTCATGCGGTTTTGGACCTGTTGGCGATTGTGCAAATCCCAATGGAAACCGCTGAACATGCGGCCTTGCGCGTTTGGAAACCGGCATGACCCAGCGCCGCCACGCGCCCGGGGAGCCCGCGCCACCGCCGCCGGGACCCCGCCGCTGCTGGCATACAATGCGCGCGGAGGCCAGGGACAAATCATGGCGACCTACGGCTTTGAAAAAGATCGAGTGGTGACGGTGGGCGGCGGAGTATTCCGCGGGATCGGCGTGCTCATCGCGGCGTTCCTGTTCGTGGTGCTCATGATCGCGTCGGTGGCGAAGGTGCCGGCCGGGCACGTCGGCGTGCTCACGCTGTTCGGCCGCGTCACCGGCGAGGCGCTGCCCGAGGGCATGCACTTCGTGAACCCCTTCAAGGTGAACACCGTGATGTCGGTCCGGACGCAGGAGTTGAAGGAGTCGGCGGCGGTGCCCTCGAGCGAGGGGCTGGTGATGAACCTGGACACCTCGCTGCTGTTCCGCATCCAGCCGGACAAGGCGGCGCACCTCTACCAGACGGTGGGTCCGAACTACATCGGAGTGGTGATCGAGCCGACGCTGCGCGCCGCCATCCGGGAGGCGACCGCGTCGCACACCGCGAACGCGCTCTACACCGGCGAGCGCGAGAAGGTCGGGCAGGAGATCTTCGGCGCACTCTCGCGCGAGCTGGTGAAGCGCGGCATCGAGGTGGAGAGCGTGTTCCTCAGGGACATCCAGCTGCCGGCGGCGCTGAAGCACTCCATCGAGCTCAAGCAGCAGGCGGAGCAGGAGTCGCTCGCGATGAGCTTCCGGCTGCAGAAAGAGAAGCAGGAGGCCGACCGCAAGCGCATCGAGGCGGAGGGCATCCGCGACTTCCAGCGCACGGTGAGCCAGGGCATCTCGCCCGAGCTGCTGACGTGGAAGGGCATCGAGGCCACCGA
>DATIBR010000062.1 GCA_035457425.1 Terriglobales bacterium | reverse complement strand
TCAAGATCTCGTACCTGGACGTGCTGCTGATGGCGGTCATCCCGACCTGCCTGTACTACCTGACGCTGTTCCTGATGGTCGAGATCGACGTGCGCAAGTTCGGCATGAAGGACGTGAGCTTTGCGGAAGTCGACAGCGCCTGGACGCTGGCCAAGCGCTACTGGTATCACTTCAGCTCGCTGATCTCGATCATCGTGTTCATGCTGCTCGGCTTTTCGGCCGAGCTGTCGGTGTTCTGGGCCACGGTGGTCGCGCTGGTGACGAGTTTCCTGCGCCGGGACACCGCGCTTCTGACTTTCGAGAAAAGACCGTTCTGGAGAAATCTGACCGACTCGGGCGTGTCAAAAGCGCTGCAGGGCGGCTCGCTCTCGGTGCTGAACGTGGCCGCCACCTGCGCGGGCGCCGGCATCATCGTCGGCGTGGTCACGCTGACCGGCCTGGGCCTCAAGTTCAGCTCGATCGTGCTCGCCTACGCGGGCAACTCGCTGCTCCTCACCGCGATCTATACGGCGCTGATCGTGTGGATCGTCGGCCTCGCGGTGCCGGTCACCGCCTCCTACATCATCTGCGCGGTGATCGCCGCGCCGGCGCTCATCGCGCTCAAGGTGCCCGAGTTCGCGGCGCACATGTTCATCTTCTACTACGCGGTGCTGTCGGAAGTGTCGCCGCCCACCGCGCTCTCGCCGTTCGCCGCGGCCGCGATCACCGGCGGCGATCCGTACAAGACCACGCTGCAGTGCTGGAAGTACACCACGCCCGCGTTCCTGGTGCCCTTCATGTTCGTGCTCGACCCGAGCGGCACGGGGCTGCTCCTTACCGGGTCGTTCAAGACGCTCGGCGACGCGGACTGGGGCTCGATCGCGCTCGTCACCTTCACCGCCGCGGTCGGCATCCTTGCGCTGTGCGGCGCTTTCCAGGGCTGGCTGTTCAAGAAGACCACGGCGTACGAGCGCGTCATGCTGCTGGTGGCCGGCGTGCTGCTCGTCTATCCGAAGACCCTGTTCGACGCGGTCGGCTTCGCCCTCGTCGCCATCGTGCTGGTCACCCAGTTCAAGGTGAAGCGCGCCGAACCCGCTCGTGCAAGAGCTCAGTAGCGACATCCTGATCCTCGGCTCGGGCGGCGCGGGGCTGTTCGCCGCGCTGCACGCGCACCAGGCGGGACTGCGGGCCGCGACGCCGCTTTCAATCACCGTGGCGGTGAAGGGGCTGCTCGGCAAGTGCGGCTGCACGCGCATGGTGCAGGGCGGCTACAACGTCGCGCTCGCCAAGGAAGACTCGGTGGAGCGCCACTTCATGGACACCATCGTCGGCGGCGCCTGGCTCTCGGATCAGGAGCTCGCGTGGAAACTGGTGACCTTGGCCATAGAACGAATCAGGGAGCTCGAGAACGAGCTGGGCTGCTTCTTCGACCGCAACCCCGACGGCACCGTGCACCAGAAGGCGTTCGCCGGCCAGACCTTCGACCGCACGGTGCACAAGGGCGACCTGACCGGCATCGAGATCATCAACCGCCTGGCCGAGCAGGTCTGGTCGCGACGCATCCATCGCCTCGAGGAGCACCGCGCGGTCGAGCTCATCAAAGCAAAAGACCAGAACAGCATTTCCGGCGTTCTCTTCATCGACATGCGCACCGGCGAGTACGTGTTCGTGCGCGCGAAGGCGGTGCTGCTCGCGACCGGCGGCGGCCCGACGATGTACAAGTACCACACCCCCTCCGGCGACAAGACCTGCGACGGCCTCGCCATGGCGATGCGCGCCGGCCTCGCGCTGCGCGACATGGAGATGGTGCAGTTCCATCCCACCGGTCTCCTCGCCGGCACGCACACGCGCATGACCGGCACCGTCCTCGAGGAAGGGCTTCGGGGTTCGGGCGGCTACCTGCTGAACGGGGCGAAGGAGCGCTTCATGCCGCGCTACGACCCGAAGGCCGAGCGCGCGACGCGCGATGTGGTGTCGCGCGCGATGTTCTCGGAGCTGAAGAAAAGCGCGACGCCGCACGGCGGGCTCTATATCTCGATGGCGCACCTCGGCCCGGCGGAAGTGACGCGGCAGTTCAAGGGCATGGTCGAGCGCTGCGCCGACTGTGGCTTCGACCTCGCCGGCGGGCTGGTGGAAGTCGTGCCCACCGCGCACTACATGATGGGCGGCGTGGAGTTCGCGCCCGACTGCACCACCGTGCTGCCGGGCCTGTTCGTCGCCGGCGAAGACTCGGGCGGTGTGCACGGCGCCAACCGGCTGGGCGGCAACGGCGTCGCCAACTCCACGGTGTTCGGCGCGGTGGCCGGCGATTCGATGGCGGCCTGGGTGCGCAACCAGGCGCATCGCGAGCCCGATCGGGCGGCCATCGATGCCGCTGTCGCCGCCTGCGAATTGCCGTTCAAAAACAAGAAATCAGTGAACGTTGAAGCCGTGCGCGAAGCCCTGTACGAGCTGATGTGGGAGAAGGTCGGCATCATCCGCGACGCCAACGGCCTGCAGAGCGCGCAGGGCGAGCTCGCCGCGCTCGACGCCGAGCTCGACGCTGCGTCGGTCACGCCGCATCGCGCGTT
>DATIBR010000061.1 GCA_035457425.1 Terriglobales bacterium | reverse complement strand
ACCTTGCCGTCGCGCAGCAGGACGTCCATCTCGGCGTCGACCTTGTTGGCGGGGTCGACGACGCGGCCGCCTTTGATCAACAGGCTCGGCGATTTTTCCGGTTTAGCCATTTGTTTTAAAAGCGTTTTCGGTCACCCGTTTCCCGTTTCCCGAAAAGCGGCGATGCGGGATGCGGGAAACCGGAAACCGGGAACTGGAAACGGTTCTCATGCGGCCCCCATGGCGGTGGCGAGGACGGCCATGCGGACGAAGACGCCGTTCTCGACCTGCTCGCGGATGACAGACTGGGGGGAGTCGGCGACGTCGCCGGCGATCTCGAGGCCGCGGATCATGGGGCCGGGGTGCATGACGAGGGCGTCGCGCTTGGCGAGCTTCAGGCGCTCGGCAGTGAGCTGGTAGTAGCCGATGTAGTCGTCGAGGCGAAGCTGGAGCGTGCCGAGGCGCTCTTTCTGGATGCGGAGCATCATCACGACGTCGGCGCCGCGCAGCGCGCCTTCCAGGTGGCGGGTGACGGTGACGTTGGCGGCGAGCGTGCCGGCGACTTCGGGAGCGAGCTCGGGCGGTCCGCAAAGCACGACCTGCGCGCCCAGCTTGGTGAGCAGGTAGACAGCGGAGCGCGCGACGCGCGAGTGGTAGATGTCGCCGACGATGACGACGCGGAGGCCGGCGATCTTGGGCTTGTGGCGCAGGATGGTGTAGGCGTCGAGCAGGGCCTGCGTGGGGTGCTCGTGCATGCCGTCGCCGGCGTTGATGACGGGGACGTCGAGGTGGCGCGCGAGCAGGTGGGGCGCGCCGGAAGCGGGATGGCGGATGACGACGCAGTCGGCGCCGAGCGCGCGCACGGTGTAGCCGGTGTCGATGAGCGACTCGCCCTTCTCGATGGAAGACTGGGTCGCGGTGACGATGGCGGTGGAGGCGCCGAGGGTCTTGGCGGCGAACTCGAAGGAGACGCGGGTGCGGGTGGAAGCTTCGTAGAAGAGGAGGAGGACGCGGCGGTCGCGCAGCATGGGGCGGGGCTTCGCGGACTGCATGCGGCGCGCCAGCCGCAGCAGTCCCTGGATCTCTTCCGGGGAGAGACTCTCCGTTCCGAGGAGCGAGCGGTTTCCCTTCATCGCTTCTTGCCTGTGGGTTCGGGTTCGGCCAGCAGGACTTTCTCCGATTTGTCGGTCTCGGTGAGGCGGACCTCGATCATCTCGTGGGGCTTGGTCTGGACGAGGCGGCCGACGTAGGCGGCGTCGATGGGCAACTCGCGGTGTCCGCGGTCGATGAGGACGGCGAGCTGGACGCGGCGCGGGCGGCCGTGGTCGAACAGGGCGTCCATGGCGGCGCGCGTGGTGCGGCCGGTGTAGAGGACGTCGTCGACCAGGATGACGTCCATGCCGGTGATGTCGAAGCCGAACTCGCCCTTGTTGACGACGGGCTTGGGGCCGACGGCGGTCTGGTCGTCGCGGTAGAGCGCGATGTCGAGCGTGCCGACCGGGACCTTCTTCTTCTTCTCGATCTGGCCGATGAGCCGGGCGAGGCGCTCGGCCAGCGGGACGCCGCGGCGCTTGATGCCGACCAGCGCCAGCTTCTCGACGCCGGTCTTCTCCACGATCTCGTGCGCCAGGCGGACGAGGGTGCGCTCGATCTCCGAGGCGGACATCAGCTGAGCCTTTTCGTGGAGCAGCGGCTGGCGGGGAGCGGGCAGCGAACTCATCGAGGGTCCTGTCTTCTCAGGGGAAGCGGAATGATACGCGTCCGGCGGATGACGGGCAAGTTACTGGGCGGTTTCCGGGGCGGGCGGGAACGTGCTAAGTAGCTGATTCTGAATGGGTTGGCGAATCGGGCCTAGGAGGTCTTGCGGCGGCCCCAGAGAGAAGCGCCGAGCGCGCCGCCGGCGATGCCGAAGATCACGAAGGAGAAGAGCGTGATGACGATCATCAGAGTGACGAAGATGGCGATGCCCTCGGGAGTGGCGAGCTTGCGGATGACTTCCTGGACGTTGGGGTCGGGATTGGTGGCGGCGGAGCGCTGAAGCTGCTCGACCATGCGCTGGCGGAAGCCGCCGCGGAGGGCCTCGGCCGCGATGCGAAAGACGACCCAGAAGGCGAAGGTGCAGAGGCCCATGACGGCGCCGAGGCGCACGCCCTGGCCGGTGGTGATCTCGCTGACGGGGCTCCACCTGCGATAGAGCTTGACGGTCAGGGCCGCGCCGCCGAGCAGCCAGAGGCAGCAGAGCGTGGAGACGATGGGGACGGAAGACGGCAGCGAAGCGACCAGGCCCATCAGGGCGCAGGCCTTGATGCCGACGCTCCAGTCGAGCGGCGCGGGCAGCGCGACCGGCATGGCGGGCGGCTGCAGGTCGCCGGGGGTGCCGGGCGGCATGGGAGGCGTCGCCTGCTCCGGGCTCACGCGGATCTGGGGCGCGCCGCAGGACGGACAGAAGGCCGTGCCTTCGTCGAGCACGGCGCCGCAGCGGTGGCAGGCGATCTGCATGAGCCACTCAAGGTAAATGAACGCGAACAGGGCAAGCAAGTGCCGAGTTGTGAGTTGCCAGTTGTGAGTACGAGTTGCGGAAAAGAAAGCGCGCGCCGAAGCGCGCGCTCACTCAGAACTCACAACTCAGAACTCACAGCTCAGAACTAGATGGTGTCGCCCTTGCCCTTGCCGACGATGACGCGGATGAGCGCGAACTCGGAGCCGGGCTTGCCATCCTTGCGCTCGGCGATGGCGACGATCTTCTGGTTCCCCTTGGTGCCGAGCCTGAGCTGGGTGACCTTGCGGCCGCGGTCGCCGGGATCCTTGTCGCAGGTGACGGGGTCGTCGAGGCCGCCCTTGTCGGAATCGCCCTCGACGTGGGCGCTGCCGACGTCGCCGGAGCCGGTGCACTCGATGAAACTGCCCATGGGCTTCATCTCGCCGCGATACCAGGCGAGCACCTTGTCGGGGGAGTCGTCGCTCACGTAGCTGATGACGGCGACTTTCAGGCCGAACATGCTCATCGAGACCGAGGCCTGGCCCTTGTCGTCGTCGCCATGCTGGGGCGGCTTGGGGGTGGCGCCGGGATAGACGGGCAAGCCGGTCTGCTTGGCGTCGGCCTCGTTCTGCACCTTGAGGTCGCCGAAGGGGGTCTCGATGTCGACCTTCTTGGAGCCGCGGCTCTCGTCCTCGCGCACCGACATATTGCAGCCGATGGCGGAGAGCAGCAGGGCGGCGGCGCAGAGCACGACCAGCGCGCCGACGAAGCGGCGCAGCGGCGTCTCAGTGAACCAGTTCCTCTCGTGAGCGGACATGCGGGGATCCTCCTTTGCGGCTGACGACGCTGGGCCTGTCGATGCCGGCGCCGCGCTGCGCAATGCCGGCCACCGAGACCGGCAAGCGGCCGCGGATGGGGGCTTCGCCGAACAGCGCGCGCACCGCCGCGACCTCCGATATCGGGACGTTGGAGTAGGTGCAGAGATAATTCTGGACTTTGGGGAAACCGGCGGCCAGGTAGGGGTTGCCGAGGCTGACGAGCACGGTCTTGGGCGCGGCGGCCTGCAGGAGGGCGCGCAGCAGGTTGGCCTGGGGCTCCTGCAATCCCACCGTGTTGACCGGCTTGCCGTTGACCATCACGAACTTGCCTCCGGAGGCCACCACGTAGGTGGCGACCACGACCTGCTCCGCGCGATCCGCCATCTCGACGACCTGCGGCGCCTGCGCGGCGGTGTTGCGCGGGTCGAGCCAAACGACGCGCGCTCCCGGCACGCGTGCCCGCAGCTCGCGATCGAAGGCGCGCCCGGTCTCCGAGCGCAGGTCCTCGAGCAGCAACACGGCCAGCAGCGGCGCCGGCGGCGCCTCTACTGTTCCATACGGCAGGGCGGGGGCGGCGGTTCCGGACTTTTTGAGGGGGAGGGCGCGGCCGCTGTCGCGCAACAGGGTGACGGCCTCCTGGGCGACCCGCTGGCCGAACTGGACGTCGGCGGGGCGGGCGATGGCGCGGTTGAGCTGGTCGAGCGCCACCAGGCGGTCGCGATGCAGGCCGACGGCGGCCTTGGCGCGCAGGATGCGCAGCACGCTTTCGTCGATCTGCGATTCGGGCAGCTCGCCGGACTGCACCGCCGCGACCAGCGCCTGGAAGGCGGCGTCGAGGTCGGGCGGGATGAGGACCATGTCATTGCCGGCCTTGACGGCTTCGACGGCGGCGCGGCCGGGCTGCGGGTAGAGGCGCGTGAGCGCCGCCATGTCCATGGCGTCGGGGACGACGAGGCCCTGGAAGCCGAGCTGTCCCTTGAGCAGGTCGCGGATGATGACCGGGGAGGTGGAGGCGACGCGCTTCGGGTCGGGATCGAGCGCGGGCACGGTGACGTGGGCGATCATCACGGAGTCGACGCCGGCGTCGATGGCGGCGCGGAAGGGCGCGAGCTCCACGCGGTCGAGGCGGGCGCGGTCGCCGGTGACCATGGCGAGATCGAGGTGCGAGTCGGTCGCGGTGTCGCCGTGCCCGGGGAAGTGCTTGGCGGTGGTGAGCACGCCGGCGGAGACCGAGCCGCGGATGTAGCGCGCGACCAGCTCGCCCACCTGCTGCGGGTCTTCGCCGAAGGAGCGCGTGTTGATGATGGGGTTGTCGGGATTGGAGTTCACATCGGCGATGGGAAAGAGGTTCCACTGCACGCCGATGGCGCGCGATTCCGCGCCCACGATGCGGGCGAAGCGCTCGACGTTGGCGGGGTCGTTGGTGGCGGCCAGCGCCATGGCGGAAGGGAACTGGGTCACGCCTTGGAGGCGCTGTCCGGGTCCGCGCTCGAAGTCGGCGGCGACCAGCAGCGGGACGTCGACGCGCTGCTGGAGCTCGTTGACGAGCGCGGCCGCCTCGTAGGGTTGGTTGCGGAAGACGAAGCCGCTCTCGCTCGGCACGGTGAGCAGCACGCTGCCGACGTGATAGCGCCTGAGGTCGCCGGCGAGCTGCTGGAACTCGGGACTGTCGAGGTTGCGGAACTCGACGATGGCGCGGACCATGAACATCTGGCCGATCTTTTCTTCGAGCGAAAGGCGGCGGAGCGTGCGCTGCGCCCAGCGGTCGCCTTCGCTGGTGAGCTGCACCGGGCCGGGCTTCTGGAAAGCGTCCTGGGCGGAGGCGGAGACGGCGAGCAGCAGGAGGAGAGCGATGAGGCGACGGAGCATCGGTTGGGACGATAACAAATGGGGTCGCTAGTCGCCAGTCGCTAGTCGCTCGGATACCAGCCGCAGCGCGTCGCTCTGGATGGCTGGGTCGTCGCCGAAGCCTTTGAGCCAGTGGACGTCGGGCTCGCGGCGGAACCAGGTCATCTGGCGCTTGGCGTAGTTGCGGTGGGACTGCTGCGCCGCCCAGACCGCGAGCTTGCGGTCGCTCTCGCCGCGCAGGTGCTGCACGGCCTGCTTGTAGCCGAGCGAGCCGAGCGGGCGGGCGGAGCCGCCGTATTCTTCGAGCAGGGCCTGGGTCTCTTCGAGCAGACCGCGCTCGAACATCTGCCTGGCGCGCTCGTTGAGGCGGGTGTAGAGCGCGTTGCGCTCCGGGTCGAGGCCGAGCCGCAGAATGCGAAAGCCGGTGAGCGGGTCGCGGCCTTCGCGCCACATCTCGGTCATGGGGCGGCGCGCGGTCAGCGCGACCTCGATGGCGCGAATGAGCTTGGGAACGTCGTTGGCGTGGATCTTCTCGGCGGCGGCGGGGTCGAGCCGGGCGAGCATCTCGTGCAGGTGCTGCGAGCCCTTTTGCTCAGCGTCGGCGCGGAGGCGGGCGCGCAGCTCCTCGGAGCGCGGCGGTCCGGCGAACAGGCCGTCCAGCAGCGCGCGCAGGTAGAGGCCGGTGCCGCCGACGACGATGGGGAGATGCTCGCGGTCCCTGATCTCCGCGAGGACGGCGCGGGCCCGGCGGGCGTAGTCGCCGGCGGTGAAGACCTCGGTGGGCGCGGCGACGTCGAAGAGATGGTGCGGCGCGCGGGCGCGCTCTTCCGGCGAGGGCTTGGCGGTGCCGATCTCGAACTCGCGGTAGACGGCGACGGAGTCGCAGTTGACGATCTCGCCGGAGAAGCGCTGGGCGAGCGCGAGCGAGAGCGCCGTCTTGCCGCTGCCGGTGGGCCCGAGGATGACGACCAGCAGCGGGTTCACCGCCAGCTCCAGCGGATCAGGTGCCACGAGCGCGCCAGGGTGAAGAGCAGGAGCAGCAGCCCGATGGCGAGCAGCCCGAAGATCTCGGCGCGGCGTGGGCGCATGGGTTCATTAGGCAATAAGCAATCGGCAATTAGCAATTGGCAGTTAGCAATTGGCCAGACCTCCTCGTGCGAAGCTTTCGCTCCTCGCCAATTGCTAATCGCTAATTGCCAATTGCCGCTTTCAGCGCAGCTGGTTGCGATCAGGGTTGTAGTAGAAGCTGGCGCGGACGGTGACGTAGTCGGCGCGGAAGTCGGCGGGGAGGGCGGGCAGGATGTTGGAGGCGGTGATGGCGCCGTACGCGGCGCGGTCCAGGGCGACGTCGCCCGAGCTGGAGATCAAGCGCACGCCGGTGACGCGGCCGTCTTTGAGGATGCTGAACTCGACGACCACCACGCCCTTCTTGCTCCACGGCGGCATGGCGCTCTCGGGCATGATGTTGTACCAGTTGTTCTGCACCTGGATCTTCATGCGCTTCATGTAGGGCGCGAAGTCGACGCCCAGGGTGTCGGTAAGGATCTCGAACTGGTCGCGGTGCTTGGTGAAGGCGACGCCGGGGCCGCTGCCGTATTCCCCGCCGACGACGGTGCCGCCGCGCTGCGAGGAAGCGGCGCGCGCGGCCTCCGCGATGCTGGAGCCGGCAGTCGAGGGCGTGTTGAAGATGGACGGCTTGCCGGCGCCGGCGTTCGGAGCATGCAACGCGGCGGAGGCATCGCCGGCGGGTTGCGGGAAGCCGCCGCCGGGAGCGAGCTGTCCCTGGGGCTGCGCGGCGGGCGCCGCCGGCGGCGACTGCGGGCCGCCGGCCGGGGGCGCGGGAGGTCCGGGCCGCAGGTTGTCCGCCAGCTGGTTGAGCGTCTTGCGGTCGGGGCGCGGCACGCGCGCGGCCTTCACGCGATCCTTGTCGCTGACGACATTGGTCTGCGGCCGCTCCACGACCTTCTGCTGGTCGGGCGCGAGGTTCACGTAGACGCCGTGGTCGGCGATGAATTCCTTCGCCGTGAGGACGATGGGGCTGTTCCTCGGCAGCGCGACGACCAGCGCCACGACGCCGAGCGCGAACAGGAGGTGCGCGAGCACGGACAGGCTGCCGAGCGCGACCAGCCGCTCCCAGGTCCACACGCTATCGAATTGCTCGAAGCGCGGGACGTCGGGCTCGACGGCGGGGCGCGGCGTGGGGCGGGCGCCTTCCGGAGGCTGCCGGCGCGGGATGTGAGCGGTGGCCATGGGGCAGTCCACAGTGCACAGTCCACAGTCCACAGTGGCCTGCCTGTGAGGGAGTGCTATCTCCATTCTCTCATTGTTAGACGCGGCGGGCGGGTGAGGGGCTCCTTCTAAGGGGACTCGGTACTCGGTACTCAGTACCCGGTACTAGAGTCCGACGCGGCGGGAGTGGTCGCGGATGGCGCCGAGGATGTCGAGGGCGAGGGCGAGGGCGCGACGGCCGTCGCCGAGCGAGACGACCGGCTCGGTGCGCGTGCGAACGGCGTGGAGGAAGGCGCGTAGCTCGGCGTGCAGCGGCTCTTCGTGCGCGATCTCGGGCTTGAAGGGGCGGATCTCGGGGCCGGACGGGTGCGCGGCGTCGAGCTCGGCGAGTCCGGGAGCGGAGGGCGAGGGCGTGCCGTCGGCGACGGTGAAGACGACGACGTCCTGCCGGGTGTAGTCGAGCGAGACGTACTGGTGCGGCTGGAAGAAGCGCAGCTTGCGGATGCGCTCGGTGGAGACGCGGCTGGCGGTGAAGTTGGCGACGCAGCCGGAATCGAACTCCATGCGGACGTTGGCGATGTCCACCTTGTCGGAGAGGATGGGCAGGCCGACGGCGCGCACTTCCTTGACGGGCGAGTCGACGAAGGAGAGGACGATGTCGAGGTCGTGGATCATGAGGTCGAGGACGACGTCGACGTCGAGGGCGCGCGGGGTGAAGACCGAGAGCCGGTGGACCTCGAAGAACATGGGCTTGGTGATGAGGCGGGCGGTGGCGCGGACGGCGGGGTTGAAGCGCTCGAGGTGGCCGGCCTGCGCGATGCGCTGGTGCTGGCGCGCGAGCTTGATGAGCTCGTCGGCTTCGGGGAGCGAGGGGGCGATGGGCTTCTCGATGAGGACGTCGATGCCGTCGCGCATGAGCTGGGTCGCGACCTCGAGGTGCGCGACGGTGGGGACGGCGACGGTGGCGGCGTCGACCGCGCCCTTGAGGTCGGCGACGGAGCCGAAGGCCTTCGTACCGAACTGCTGCGCCAGCTCCCGGGCGCGGGCGAAGTCGGCATCGACGACGCCGGCGAGCTCGACGTTGGCGTCGGCCTGCTGCGCGAGCTCATGGTAGACGCGCGCGTGGTTGCGCCCGAAGGCGCCCACGCCGACCACGGCTACGCGCAGCTTCTTTTGCGGAGACAAGAGGATGATTGTCGCAGAAGGCGCGGCGGCGTGTCAGCCGGAGCGCTGTGGTACCATCTGTGCCCTTCCCAGCGTGCCAAGGAGGTCCGCGATGAGGATTCTCTGCGCCTGCCTGCTGGCGTTCACCTGCAGCGCGTTCGCGGACGACTGGACTGAGACCATCAACCGCACGCTACGCACCACCCGCCAGCTCGTGGCGACGGAAAAGGGCGTACCGAAGGCCATTGTGGATGAGAGCCTGTGTGTGATCGTTCTGCCCTGGGCCAGCCCTCGCAACCTCCTCATGGATTCGACCGGCGCGATGCGGATCGTGGCGAC
>DATIBR010000060.1 GCA_035457425.1 Terriglobales bacterium | reverse complement strand
GCGAGATCGAGGTCGGGCGCGAACCCGGCGGCCGGCCCACGGTGCGCTTCACCGGGCGCGTCCAGCAGCACGCCGAGCGCCTGGGGGCGAAGCGCGCCTCGCTGTCCCTCACCCACACCGAGCAGACGGCGATGGCGCAGGTCATTCTGGAGGACTAGTCCGCTGTCCGAACCCGCCATTCCCGCCGCGCTGCTCCCTGACGAAGAGCTCCTGCCTCCCAAGCCGCTCGCGCGCAAGCAGCTGCTCTGGGGGATGTTCACCGTCTCGCTGGCGAGCCTGCTGCTGGAGCTGGCGCTGACCCGGCTGTTCTCCGTCGTCCTCTTCTATCACTTCGCCTTCCTGGCCATCTCGATCGCGCTGCTCGGACTGGGCGCGGGCGGCGTGTTCGCCTACGTCCGCAAGCAGTGGCTGGAGCGCTGGCGGACCGGCCCGCTGGCGGCGGCGCTGTGCTGCATCAACGCGGTAGCGATCGTGGTGGTGCTCGAGGTCGTGCTGCACCTGCCGGTGTCGCTCGAGCTGAGCAAGTGGAACTTCCTCAAGCTGACGGTCATCTACCTGGTCTCGGCGGTGCCGTTCTTCTTCACCGGGGTGCTGTTCTCGGTGGTGTTCGCGCGCGAGGCCAAGACCATCGGCGTGCTCTACGGCGCCGACCTGATCGGCGGCGCGATGGCGTGCCTGGCGGTGGTGCCGCTGCTGAATCTTGTCGGCGGGCCGAACACCGTGGTGGCCGCCGCCATCGTGATGGCCGTCGGCGGGCAGATCTGGGCGACCAAGCGCGACGGCGCGCGCCACCTCGCCAACGGACTGGTCACGCTGCTCGTGATCCTGCTGGCGCTGAACTACTCCGGCAAGCTCATCGACATCAAGTACGCCAAGGGCCAGCGGCGCGACCAGCCGTGGATGGAGTGGGCGCGCTGGAACGCCATCTCGCGCGTCGAGGTCAACAAGCAGGGCACGGGCAAGGTCATCGTGATCGACGCCGACGCGCAGACCGCCATCATGAACACCGACCCCTACTCCTGGGACCCGGTGTACCGGCGCGACCTGATGGCGGCGGCGCCGGCGGTGGCGAACGTGCTCCGCCCGACGGGCGACTACGCCATCATCGGGCCGGGCGGCGGCGTGGACGTGCTGCGCGCGGTCGCCAACGGCAGCAGGAACGTCACCGGCATCGAGATCAATCCGCTCATCGCCGACCGCATCATGCGCGGCGAGTACGCCGACTACGCGCACCATCTTTACGAGATCCCCGAGGTGCACATCCACGTGGCCGACGGGCGCTCGTGGATCCGGAACTCGCACGACAAGTACGACGTGATCCAGATGACACTGGTCGACACCTGGGCCTCGACCGCGGCGGGCGCCTACGCGCTGAGCGAGAACAACCTGTACACGGTGGAGGCGTTCAAGGAGTACTTCCAGCACCTGAAGGGCGACGGCTTCATCGCCATCACAAGGTGGGAGTTCAAGCAGCCGCGAGAAGCGCTGCGGGTGGTGAGCCAGGGAGTGAAAGCACTGCAGGAACTGGGCATCAAGGACCCCCGGAAGCACTTTCTGCTAGTTTCCGACGGTGCGCTCGATGAAGATGGCCGACCAGTATTGGTCCTAGTGAAGCGCTCACCATTTACTCAGGAAGAAGAGGACGCGGTTCGGGCGCACCTCGAGCGAAATCCAACTCTGAAGCCAGTCTATTTCCCCTTCGAGACTCACGATTTCAAGCCAAGTCTTCACAAGTTTCCGCCCTTGGCATTCGCGCAGGGCACTTATTCCAATCCACCGTCCGGCGATAACCAGTTCCATCGATTACTGAGCACGAGTGCGTCCCCGATGGACTACGCCGTTTTCCTGCGGTTCTACCCCTACAACATCAGGCCTGTCACCGACAACGCGCCCTTCTTCTTCTTCACCATCAAGACGAAGGACGTGCTGAAGGGCATCTTCGGCGGGACGGGCAAGGGGATGGACTGGCGCATCAACCTCGGCTCCGTCGTGCTGTTCATGCTGCTCAGCATCTCGGCGGCGGCGGTGGTCGGGTTCCTGGTCGTTCCGCTGGCGCTGCACCCTGCGTCGCGGCTCCACGGGACGCGCGGCCTGTGGTACTTCGTCGCCGTCGGCCTCGGTTACATCCTGGTGGAGATCGCGTTCATCCAGCGCTTCGTCCTGTTCCTCGGGCACCCGACCTACGCGCTCACCGTGGTGGTGTTCCTGATGCTGCTGTCGAGCGGCGCGGGTTCGATCGTCGCCCGACGCTGGATCGGAAGTGAAGACCCGCGGCGGGTGCGCTGGGCGCTGGGGGCGATCGTGGCGGCCATCGCGCTCTACCTGTTCGTCCTGCCGCCGATGCTGACGTCGCTGGTCGGGCTCGACTTCGGCATCAAGCTGGCGCTGACGGCGCTGGTGCTGGTGCCGCTGGGATTCGCGATGGGGATGCCGTTCC